>CAZFRK010000085.1:0-10280 GCA_964521375.1 uncultured Rhodobacterales bacterium | reverse complement strand
TAGGGATGATGAAGAACGTGCTGGCCCTCGGCCTGATCGCCGGTTTCGCTTTCAGTGGCCAGGCCCTGGCCGCCGACGTCGCCGCTGGTGAAAAGATCGCCAACACCCGTTGCGCCGCCTGCCACACCTTTGATCAGGGCGGCGCCCACAAGGTCGGCCCGAACCTGTTCGGCGCGATCGAACGCGGCCCGAACAAGGCTGAAGGCTTCAACTACTCCAAGGGCTACGAAGCCGCCGCCGCGACCGGCTTCACCTGGGACGACGCCCACCTGGACCAGTACCTGTCCGACCCGACCGCTTTCCTGCGCGACATCTCCGGCGACGACAAGGCGCGTTCCAAGATGACCTTCAAGCTGCCGAAGGAAGGCGACCGCGCCGACGTGATCGCCTACCTGCATACGCTGAAGTAGTCCTCGACGGACATCCGAGGCGACGACCGCCGGCGTTTCTCGACGCCGGCGGTTTTTTCGTGGCCTGACGCACGCCGGAGTGTCGGCGCGGTGAAATTTTCGTTGCATCCCGGACGCGTCGACATTTCGCGGTCGCAACAGGCGCTCCTTGCTGATAGACCCGAATCCAGGCAGGATTTACCATGAGTCCGCCTGTGGGGTGCCAGACAGCCCGCGACCATGTCGGCTGTGACCGGGTCATTCGACCCTGGGACGGCACGTTTTGGATTGGTTGAACCAAGGGGAGTTGCCATGAACCAGGGACTTGAGGATCGTATCCGCGAACGCGCCTACCACCTGTGGGAACGTGACGGCGCCGCGCACGGGGACGATTGGGACTACTGGCTGCAGGCCGAGCGCGAGATCCTGGCCGAGGACGAAGCCGCCCAGGCCGGGGAGAAGGCCAAGGCTCCCGCCAAGGCCACCCGCAAGGCCCCGGTCACCAAGACCACCACCGCCAAGGCACCGGCCAAGACCGCCGCCGCCCCCAAGAAGGCGGCGACCCCGAAGGCGACCACCCGTAAGGCTCCGGCCACGAAGGCCAAGGCCGCGACGACGGACGTCACCGCCGCGCCGACCAAGTCAAAGGGCTGACTCTTCCGGCGGACGAAGCCTAGGGATACAGCCCGGGGCTTCCCTCGCAGACCTCCGGCCTCGCCGGAGGCTGCTCCGTCTTTCTCTCGACCAGGGTGCGCATGGCCGTCCGCGATCAGACTATTAGACCGGGCCGTCCCTATCCGCTGGGCGCGACCTGGACGGGCCGCGGCGTCAACTTCGCGCTCTTCTCCAACCATGCGGAGCAGGTCGACCTGTGCCTGTTCGACAGATCCGGGCGCAAGGAAACGCGGCGCGTCACCCTGCCCGGTCGGACCGACGGCGTGTGGCACGGCTTCGTGCCCGACATCGGTCCGTGGCAGCTTTACGGCTATCGGGTGCATGGCCCTTACGACCCGCGCAACGGTCACCGCTTCAACCACAACAAGCTGCTGATCGATCCCTACGCCAAGATGCTGGCGGGGGAGATGAAGTGGCACCCCGCCTGCTTCGGCTACCGCATCGGCCACGGCAAGGGCGACCTTTCCTTCGACAAGCGCGACAGCGCCCGCTACGTGCCGAAGGGCATGGTGGTCAAGACCGACTACCCCTGGGAAAGCGAACACCGCCCGGACGTGCCCCTGAGCCGCACGGTTCTCTACGAGGCGCACGTCAAGGGCATGACCATGCGGCACCCGGACGTGCCCCATGACTTGCGGGGCAAGTTCCTGGGCCTGTCGTCCCCGGCCATCATCGACCATTTGCAGGAGCTGGGCATCACGTCGGTGGAGCTTCTGCCCGTCTACGCCTTCCTCGATGAAACCCATTTGCAGGAAAAGGGCCTGACCAACTACTGGGGCTACAACCCGGTCAGCTTCTTCGCCCCTGACGCCCGCTACCTGACGCGTCCGACACCCGACGAATTCAAGGCCATGGTCGAGCGGTTCCACGACGCCGGGATCGAGGTCATCCTGGATGTCGTCTATAACCACACGTGCGAGGGCAACCAGTTCGGGCCGACGGTGTCGCTACGCGGCATCGACAACAAGTCCTATTACCACCTCGTTTCCGAAGACCCGCGCTACTACATGAACCATTCGGGCTGCGGCAACGCCCTGAACCTGAGCCACCCGCGCGTTCTCCAGATGGCCATGGATTCGCTGCGCTACTGGGTGGAAACCATGCACATAGACGGTTTCCGCTTCGATCTGGCGGCGACGCTCGGACGCGGTGGACGCGGCTTCGAACACAACGGCGTCTTCCTGGCCGCCTGCCGTCAGGACCCGGTCCTAAACCGCGTCAAGCTGATCGCCGAACCCTGGGACATCGGCCCCCACGGCTATCGCATGGGCGAATTTCCGCCCGGCTGGAGCGAATGGAACGACGCCTATCGCGACGACATCCGCTCCTACTGGCGGGGCGACGAGCGCAAGATGGGCGCCATGGCCACCCGCCTGTCGGGCTCGTCGGACATCTTCGGCCTGCGGTCGCCGCAAGCCAGCGTCAACTTCATCACCGCCCACGACGGCTTCACCCTGCACGATCTGGTCAGCTACAACGACAAGCACAACGAGGCGAACCAGGAAGAGAACAAGGACGGCACCAACAACAACATCAGTTGGAACTGCGGCGCCGAAGGCGAGACCGAGGATCAGGCCGTTCTGGATATGCGCTACCAACAAAAGCGCAACCTCATCACCACGCTGATGCTCAGCCAGGGCGTCCCCATGCTGCTGGGCGGCGACGAACTGGGCCGCACCCAGGGCGGCAACAACAACGCCTATTGCCAGGACAACGCCATTTCCTGGGTGAACTGGGATCTTACCGACCCGCGCGACCAGGACTTCCTGGACTTCGTGCGCGACATGATCACCCTGCGCAAGGCCCATCCGGCGTTCCGCCGCCTGACCTTCTTCAAGGGACGACCGCCCGAGGAGGGCGCCTCGCCGGACATCACTTGGCTGACGCCGCGCGGCGGCGAGATGCTGGACGAGGATTGGCAGCATCCCCTGGCCCGCTGTTTCGGCTTTCATGTCGACGGCGCCGAGACCGGACAGAGCGACTGTCGCTTCATCGTCCTGATGAGCAGCCAGCCCGATCCGGTGGCCTTTACCCTGCCCGACGCCGCCTTCGGCGCCGAATGGACGCGCATCGTCGATACCGCGCGCCCCGATGACGACGACGACGACGAACCGGCGCATCCGTTCCGCGCCGGAGACGCCTATCCCTTGCTGGGGCGGAGCATGGCCGTCCTGCAGGAACGGGTCCGCCGCCGTCGGCGCGCCGGCGCCAACGCCTCCAGACCGATACGCTGACAGAGACCGGGGAAGATCATGACGGACATGACCAAAGCCGTTGACCAAGCGCCTTCCGACCTGGTGATCGCCCTGGCCGAGGCTGTCGGCGTCGAACTCGGCTACCACGACATCTACGGCACCCGCCACGAGGCCTCCGCCGATACCCTGCGGCGACTGCTCGAAGCCCTGGGGTTCGCGGCGGCGACCGCGGACGACGCCCGCGCCGGTCTGGACCGCCTGCGGGCCGAACGCTGGTCGCGGGCGGTTCCACCGATCACCGTTCTGCGCCGCGGCGCCCCCTCCGTCGTGTCTGTCGTCCTGCCGCGCGAGGCCTTGGCCGCCCCCTTGCCCTGGCGTCTGGTGCTGGAAGACGGCGCGGCGCTGACCGGCGAGGCCCCGGCGGGCGCCTTGACCGAGGAGGAGGCGTCTGAAAGCGCCGAGGTGACGCTGGTCCGGGCCGTCCTGCCCCTGCCCGACGACCTGCCGCTCGGCTACCACCGCCTCGACATCGGGCCGGACGGCGCCGCTCCCGACCCCGAATTGCACGGCGTGGTCGCCGTGGCGCCCGCCGCCTGCTATCTGCCACCCGCCGTGGCCGACGGCGGGCGGGTGTGGGGGATAGGCTGCCAGCTCTACGCCCTGCGGTCGGCGGACAACTGGGGCATGGGGGATTTTCGCGACCTCGCCCGCCTCGGCGTCGAGACGGGCCGACGAGGCGGCGCGACGGTCGGCCTCAACCCGTTGCACGCGCTGTTCCCCAACAAGCCCGCCGACGCCAGCCCCTATTCGCCGAACTCCAGGCTTTTTCTCAACGCCCTCTATATCTCCCTGCCCGACGTCCCGGAGTTCGCCGCCTGCGCGGCGGCCCAGGCGCGCCTAGCCGCCCCGGAGACGGTCGAGCGGCTGGCCGCCGCGCGGGCGGCCCGGCACGTGGACTATCCGCTGGTGGCGCGCCTGAAGCGTCCCATCCTGGACATGCTGTTCGACACCTTCGAGGCCGCCGCCCCGGCGGAGCGCAAGGCCGCCTTCGAGTCCTTCCTGGCCGAGGGCGGAGCGCGCCTGCACCGCTTCGCGGTGTTCCAGACCCTACAGGAAACCTACCCGGACCTGCCCTGGCCGTCCTGGCCCGATGGGCTGGACGACAGCACCTCGCCCGCCGTCGACGCCTTCGCCAAGAGCCGCGCCCGGGCCGTGCGCAAGCACCTGTGGATGCAGTTCGAGGCCGACCGCCAGTTGGGCGCCGCCAGCAAGGCCCTGGAAGAGGCGGGCGGCTCGGTGGGCCTCTATCGGGACCTCGCCGTCGGCGTCAATCCCGACGGCGCCGACGCCTGGATGGACCCCGACGCCTACGTGCGGACGGCCCGGTTCGGCGCCCCGCCCGACGACCTGGGCCCGCTCGGCCAGGACTGGGGCCTGCCGCCGCTCAATCCGCATGCCCTGCGAAACAGCGCCTATGGCCCCTTCATCGACATGCTGCGGGCCAACATGCGCCACGCCGGGGCGTTGCGGATCGACCATGCCATGGCCCTTCGGCACCTGTTCTGGATTCCGCCGGGCAAGCAGGCGGTGGACGGCGTCTACGTGGCCTATCCCATGGACGACCTGCTGGGCATCCTGGCGCTGGAGAGCCACCGCAACCGCTGCCTCATCATCGGCGAGGACCTGGGAACCGTCCCTGACGGATTCCGCGAGCGCATGGAGGCGGAAAACATCCTGTCCTACCGGGTGCTCTATTTCGAACGTTACGCAAGCGGCCTGTTCAAGCGACCCGAGGTCTATCCGGTCCAGGCCCTGGCGACGGCCACCAGCCACGACATGGCGACCATCCCCGGCAATTGGCGCGGCTGGGACATCGCCCTGCGGCACAACCTGGGCCTGACCCAGGCGGATCAGGACGAGGCCGCCGACATGGCCGCCCGCGCGGACGACCGCGCGGGCCTGGTCGCGGCGCTGGCCGACCAGGGGCTTCTGCCGTCGGACTTTCCCCGCGATACCGAGCTTTCACCGTCCCGACTGCGCGCCCTGACCCTGGCCTGCCACCGGTTCCTGGCCCGCGCGCCGTCGCAGGTCATGCTGGTCAATATCGACGACCTGGCGGGCGAGGTGTCGCAGGTCAACGTCCCCGGCACGGTCAGCGAATACCCCAACTGGAGCCGTCGCCTGTCGGTCCCCCTGGAGGATCTGACCACCGGCGCGGCGATGGAGGAAACCGCCGCCGCGCTATGCCGGGACCGCGCGTGAGGCCGCCAAATGCGGCCCCGTGCTTGCATCGCGGCGCCGCCTGCGCCACATAAGGACCGCTCCCGAACGGTTCTGGTGACACCCGCCCATGCTCGTCCTTCTGTCCCCCGCCAAGTCCCTGGACTTCGCCCCGCCGTCCGCCGACATCCCAGCCTCCGCGCCGCGCCTGGCCGACGACACGGCCCGCCTCGCCGCCCGCGCCCGTGCCCTGTCGACCGCCGACCTGAAGCGTCTGATGGGCATTTCCGATGCCCTTGCCGACCTCAACCACGCCCGTTTCCAGGCCCTCGGCACCGCCGAAGGCGAAGAGGCCAAGCAGGCGGCGCTGGCCTTTTCCGGCGACACCTACACCGGCCTGAACGCCGCCAGCCTGACCGCCGAGGACCTGGCCTGGGCGCAGGATCATCTGCGCATCCTGTCCGGGCTATACGGCGTCCTGCGCCCGCTCGACCGCATCGAGCCCTATCGCCTGGAAATGGGCACCAAGCTGGACACCGAGCGGGGCAAGGACCTTTACGCCTTCTGGAAGGGGCGCATCGGCCCCTGCCTGGACGACGACGTCGCCGGTCACGCCCATCCGGTGGTGGTCAACTGCGCCTCCACCGAATACTTCAAGGCCGCCGAGGCCAAGACCCTCAAGGCCCGCGTCGTCACCCCCGTCTTCCAGGAAGAGAAGGACGGCAAGGCCCGCGTCATCGGCCTGATGGCCAAGCGGGCGCGCGGCATGATGGCCCGCTACGTCGTCCGGAACCGCCTGGAAGATCCCGAGGCCCTGAAAGCCTTCGACTGCGCCGGGTACCACTTCCGGCCCGAGCGGTCCGACGCCGATACCTGGGTCTTCGCCCGCCCACGGCCCTGAGGCGGTCGCCATGCCCCTGCACCTCATCAAATGGGCCGCCGGCGTGGACAGCGTCCAGCATCTGCGCGCCCTGCACGTCCAGCGACGGGCCGCCTTCGGAAGCGTCTTCACCATCACCGGCATGACGCCCAAGCGGACCGACGAACTTCTCGACGGCGGCAGCCTCTATTGGGTCATCAAGCACCATACCGCCGTGCGTCAGCCCATCCTGTCTCTGGACACGGAGAAGGACCCGTCGCGGGAGGACGGCAAGACCTTCTGCCGCGTCACGCTCGGCGACCACGTCACCGTCGCCGGACACCCCCGCCGCCCGTTCCAGGGATGGCGCTACCTGAAGGCCGAGGACGCGCCGGAGGACGTCGTGCTCGGCGCCGACGGCGAAGAGCCGCCGCCCGCCATGGCCGCCGTACTGCGCGCCCTGGGGCTGCTCTGACATGGCCGCCGCGCGAGACGCCACCACCACCCGCCGGGTCGATCCCCAGGCCCTGCGCACCGTGCTGGGCTTCCTCAGGCCCTATGTCGGGCGCGCCGTCATCGCCGGTATCGCCCTGGTCTTCACGGCGGGGGCCTGGCTGATCATGGGCCAGGGCCTGCGCCGCCTGATCGACGAAGGCTTCGCCAACGGCGCCCCGGAAGCCCTGGACAACGCCCTGCTGGTCCTCATCGGCCTAGCGGTGGTCATCGCCGGAGCCAGCTTCACGCGGCTCTATCAAGTGGTCTGGATCGGCGAGCGGGTGGTGGCCGACATGCGGCGCGCCGTCTATGACCGCCTCTTGACGCTGGATGTGGGCTTCTTCGAGACCAGCCGCACCGGCGACGTCCTGTCGCGCCTGACCGCCGACACCGCCACCCTGCAATCGGCCATGGGCGTGGCCGTCTCCATGGCCCTGCGCAACGCCATGATGTTCATCGGCGGAGTCGCCCTGCTGCTGGTGACGGACGCCCGCCTGACCCTGCTGGCGCTCGCCGTGGTGCCGGTGGTGCTGGTGCCCATCCTGGTCATCGGTCGCAAGGTCCGCCGCCTGTCGCGGGCCAGCCAGGACCGCATCGCCGACATGGGGGCGCGGGCCGAGGAAAGCCTGAACGCCATGCGCACGGTCAAGGCCTTCACCCATGAAGAGGCCGACCGCGCCGCCTTCGCCGCCGACGTGGAATCGGCCTTCGCCACGGCCCGCCAACGGGTCCTGACGCGCGCCGTCCTCTTCGCCGTCGTCATCTTCCTGGTGTTCGCCGCCATCACCCTGATCCTGTGGGTCGGCGGGCACGACGTCCTGGCCGGACGCATGTCGGCGGGCGACCTGTCGGCCTTCGTCTTCTACGCCGTGATCGTCGCCTCGTCCGCCGGGCAGTTGTCCGAGGTGGCGGGAGAGCTTTACCGTGCCGGGGGCGCGGTGGAGCGGCTGGCCGAACTGCTGTCCGTCAGCCCCACCATCGCCGCCCCGGCGACGCCCAAGCCGCTGCCCCAGCCGTGCCAGGGCGCCGTCGCCCTGGAAGGGATATCGTTCCGCTATCCGGCCCGCCCCGACCGTGCCGCCCTGGAAGACATGACCCTGCGCGTCGCCCCCGGCGAGACCGTCGCCCTGGTCGGCCCGTCGGGGGCGGGCAAGACGACCGTCTTCCAGCTTTTGCTGCGCTTCTACGATCCCCAGGACGGCGCCGTCAGCCTGGACGGCGTCGACCTGCGCGACACCGACCCGACCGCCCTGCGCCGCAGGATCGGGCTGGTTCCGCAGGAGCCGGTGATCTTCTCCACCGACGCCCGCGAAAACATCCGCTACGGGCGGCCAGACGCCACGGACGCCGAGGTCGTGGAAGCCGCGCGGGCGGCCCGGGCGCTCGACTTCATCGAGGCCCTGCCAGAGGGTTTCGGCACCTTCCTGGGGGAAAAGGGCGTCCGCCTATCGGGCGGCCAGCGCCAGCGCGTCGCCATCGCCCGCGCCATCCTGCGCGACCCGCGGGTGCTGTTGCTGGACGAGGCGACCAGCGCCCTGGACGCCGAGAACGAACGGCTGGTGCAGGAAGCCCTGGAAACCCTCATGAAGGGACGCACCACCCTGATCATCGCCCATCGGCTGGCGACCGTGCGTGGCGCCGACCGCATCGCCGTCCTGGAGGACGGCAGGCTGGTCGCCGAAGGCCGCCACGAGGAGCTGATCGCCGCCAGCCCCCTCTATGCCCGCCTCGCCAGCCTGCAATTCGCCGACGCCTGACCCCTTCGCCGTCCGGAGCCTTCCTCGATGTCCCTCGCCTTCCTTGAGCACGGCGACGCCGCCAACCCGCCGCTTCTCATCCTGCACGGCCTGTTCGGGTCGGGGCGCAACTGGGGCGCCATCGCCAAGCGGCTGGCCCACAGCTACCACGTCTTCGCCCTCGACCTACCGAACCACGGGCGCAGCGACTGGACCGACGACATGGACTATCCGCACATGGCGCGCGCGGTGGTCAATTGGATGGACGAGCAGGTCATGCCGTCGGCGATCATCCTGGGCCATTCCATGGGCGGCAAGACGGCCATGCAGATGGCGCTGAATCACGGCGACCGGGTCGAGCGGCTGATCGTCGCCGACATCGCTCCCGTCGCCTATGGCCGCCGGGAACATCTGGATCTCATCCGGACCATGCAGGCCGTCGACCTGAAGGCTGCGGATCGACGTTCCGACGTGGAAAAGCAAATGGAACGCGGTATCGAGACGCCGATGCTGCGCAAATTCCTGATCCAGAACCTGACCACCGACGAAGCGAGCGGCGCGTTCCGCTGGCAGATCAACCTGGATGTCCTGGCCGCCCGCATGGACGACCTGATGGACTTCCCCCTGGAACCGGAGATGGAACCCTACGGCGAACCGGCCTACTTCCTGACCGGCGGCGCCTCGGCCTATGTCCAGCCCAAGCACCACGACGCCATCGCCCGCCTGTTCCTGGACCACGTCATCCATTCCATCGACGGCGCCAGCCACTGGCTGCACGCCGACGCCCCCGGCGAATTCACCGAACACGTCCTGGATTTCCTGGCCCGCGCCGGGTAAGTCACCTCACAGGCGATTGGCGATCTCGATCAGATTGCCGTCCGGATCACGGATATAGACGGAACGTATAGGCCCTTCCGCGCCGGTCCTGTCGACCGGCCCCTCTTCGACCACCACGCCGCAAGCCACCAGATGCGCCCGCACATCGGCCAAGGGGCGGTCGGTCAGAAAGCAAAGGTCGGCGGATCCTGGCGTCGGGTGGTCGGCCTTCGGGTCGAACTCCCGCCCGGCCTCATGCAGATTGATCTTTTGACGCCCGAAGCTTAGGGCCTTGCGTCCGGCCCCAAACGTAACCTCCGTCATCCCCAGGACCCGGGTGTAAAAAGTGATGCTGTCGTCGATGGAGGCGACGGTCAGAACCAAGTGATCCAGCCCCGTCAGCATCTCACTCCCGTCCAGCCAGGATATCGCCGGGGCTGACCAGTATCTCGCGCTTGCCGACATGATTGGCCGCCGAGACGATGCCGTCCTGTTCCATGCGTTCGACGATACGGGCGGCGCGGTTGTAGCCGATCTGCAAATGGCGCTGGATGAAGCTGACGCTCACCTTGCCCTCACGCATGACCAGGGCCAGGGCCTGATCGTAGGGGTCCGACGACCCTTCGCCAAAGGCGCCGCCGTCGAACACCGCGCCCCCTCCGGCGGAACCGGCCCCGCCCGAACCCCCTTCGGCGTCGCCATCGACCTCGTCTTCCTCGGTGATGGCGTGCAGATAGTCGGGACTGCCCAGGCTCTTCAGATGGGCGACCACGCGCTCCACTTCGGTGTCGGAGACGAAGGGGCCGTGAACGCGCGACACCCGCCCTCCGGCGGCCATATAGAGCATATCCCCGGCACCCAGAAGCTGCTCCGCCCCCTGCTCGCCCAGGATGGT
>CAZFRK010000084.1:0-10288 GCA_964521375.1 uncultured Rhodobacterales bacterium | reverse complement strand
GTCGCCGTGGCCGGGGGAAAGGACATTCGCTGCGCCCCTTACGCCACCTTCGGCACGCAGGCGCTCTGCGACGGCGCGGTCGCGGCTCTGGAAGGCCGCACCGCCTGCCTGCTGGCCCAACACGGCATGATCGCCGCCGGGGCCGACCTGGCCGCCGCCTTCAAGCTGACGGTGGAGGTGGAGGAACTGGCCCAGCTCTATTGGCAGGCCCTGCACATCGGCGAGCCGCCAATCCTCGACGACGCGGAAATGGACCGCGTGATCGAGAAGTTCAAGACCTACGGCAAGCCGCGACAGGCCGGGGCGTAGGGGCCGCCCCGGCCCGCGCCGCCGCGGACTATTTGCCGATCAGGACATCGGACGCCTTGATGATGGCGGTCACCGTGTCGCCCTTGGCGAGGCCGAGGTCTTCCGCCGCTTCCGCCGTGATGGAGGAGGTGACGAAAACCCCTTCACCAACGTCGATCCTGACGGTCGCCGCCACCTGGCCCTTGTGAACCTCGACCACGGTCCCCTTCAAGGCATTGCGAGCACTCAACTGCATGGGACTCTCCTGTCTTCGCGATGCGCTATATCCGGATGGATACAAAAAGACGCTAGCCAGCGGCGACGTTTCCGTCAACACTATGCTCAATTCATGAGCATGCACGGGAGATAGGCGGATGCTGGCTTTGGACGACGGCGCCCTGATGGCCCTCCTGCGCGAGGACGTGCCCTACGGCGACCTGACCACCACCGCGCTCGACATCGCCGACCGCCCGGCCACCCTGACCGCCCGCGCGCGCGGGCCACAGATCGCCGCCTGCACCGAAGAGGCCGGACGCTTGATCGAACTGGCGGGCGGACGCCTCGCCGACCTGACGCCGTCGGGCACGCCGGTGGCGAACGGTGGCCTGCTGCTGCGCGCCGAAGGCACCGCCGGACCGTTGCTGGCGGCCTGGAAGGTGGCGCAAACCCTGATGGAATACGCCGCCGGGATCAGCACGGCGGCGGCGGCCATCCGCGCCGTGGCGCGCCGTGACGACGGAACGGCCCCCGCCGTCGCCTGCACCCGCAAGACTTTCCCCGGCACGCGTGCCCTGGCGGCCAAGGCCGTCCGCGCGGGCGGCGCCATCCTGCATCGCGCGGGGCTGTCGGAAACCATCCTGGTGTTTCCCGAGCACCAATCCTTCCTGCCCGACGATATCGCGGCCTGGCTAGCGCCCCTGCGGACGGCCTCGCCGGAGAAACGGGTGGTGGTGGAATGCGACGACGCCGACCATGCCTGTGCCCTGGCCTCGGCGGGCGCGGCGGTGGTGCAGTTGGAAAAGCTGCCGCCACAGGACCTGTTCCGGGTGGTCCGACACGTGCGGAGCGAAGGCCTGGACTGCAAGGTGGCGGCGGCGGGCGGCATCACCCCCGACACGGCGGCGGCCTACGCGCGCGCCGGCGCCGACATCCTGGTCACGTCCTGGCCCTATTTCGCCCCGCCGCGCGACGTCTCCGTCACGCTGGGACCTCGCCCCCAACCCCTGCCTCGGTCTCAGCCTCGGGAAAGGTGAACCAGACGGTCACGCCATAGCCGTCCAGGCCGTCATCCATGCCCACCTGTCCACCCTGGGCCTCGACCAGCTTCTTGACCATGGCCAGGCCGACGCCGGTTCCCGACACCGCCGGCCCATGCATGCGCCTCAGCAGCAGGAAGGCTTCGTCGCGATAGGCGCGCGGTAGGCCGCTGCCGTTGTCGGCCACCTTGATCCGCCACGCCGGGCAGCCGTCCAGCGGCGTCGCCTCGGCGGAGACATGAAGCCGCAGGGGCCGCTCCGGCTCCCGGAATTTCAGAGCGTTGGACACCAGATTCTGGAACACCGTGGTAATCAGGGGCCGATTGGCCTTGACCACCGGCAGGTCGTCGATCTCCACCTGGACGGAGAATGCCGCCATGTCGTCGGCGAAGACCTGCAGGACCTCGTCCACCACCTCGCCCACCGGAACCGCCGTCACCTCGACCGCGTCGTCCTGCTGACGGGCATAGGCCATCAGCGCCTGAATCTGGAGTCGCATCCGCCGCGCCCCCTGGACCGCGTAGCCCATGTATTCGGCCTCCTCGGCGTCCAGGCGCGGCCCCATCTTGCGCTCCAGAAGCTGCAGGAAGCTGGCGACCGTCCGCAGCGGTTCCTGAAGGTCGTGGGAGGCTATCCAGGCAAACCGCTCCAGATCCTCGTTGGAGCGTTCAAGCTGCCGGGTCCGCTCCGCCAGTACGGTTTCCGCCGTGTCGCGGCTGCGCGCCATGGCCAGGGCGGCCCGCGCCAGATGATCGAGTTCGCGCGACCTCATGCGCTCCGGCACCAGATCCTGCCCATGCCGCCCGTCACTGGCGAAGAACCGCTCGAAGGCGGCGACGTCCCCCGCCAGCCCCCTGGCGATGCGGCGGCTGAACCACCAGGTCGCCACCCCCAACACGGCGAACAGAAGGATGCCCTGGATCAGGGAGCTTCGAATGCGCTTTTCCAGGGCCGCGCGGGCGGCGGCGATGTCGCGCTCCACGTCGTCGACATACAAACCGCCACCGACGTACCAATTCCAATTGCGCACCGGCAGGACATAGCCAAGCTTGCGCTCCGTCCGATAGCCCTTGCTGTCGGCCACCGAGGGCTGCACGTAGTCCACGAAGCCACCGCCGTCCCGGGCCGCCGCGATCAGGGCACGAACCACCTTGAAGCCGTTGGCGTCTTCCACGTCCAGGACGTTGTGGCCGGCGCCGGGGCCCAAAAGGGCCTGCCCGGACCAATCGGCGGCGAAAATATAGCCACCGCCGTCATCCCCATAGCGGATGCTCCTCAGCCATTCCAGGGTTTCCACCTGGACATCGTGCTCAATGTCCTCGAGGTATTCTCCGGTACCGATGTACCAGCCGAGCGGCTTGATGAGCCGAACATAGGCGATCTTGCGATAGTCGCGCGACGACCCGTCACGGTCCGGGCGGACCCACTGATAGGAATAGAAGGCGCCGCCGCCCCCGGCATCGACCGCCGCCTTGATGCGCCTGGCCAGTTCCATGCCCCTCGGCATTTGACCGCTTGGAGACGCCCGCGCTTCCTTCGCCATGACATCGGGCAGGAGTTCCAGCTGAAGATTCTCGTCGAAGGCGAAGAAGTAGCCGCGCCCTCCGTCGAACCGGACGTCCCCCAAGGCGGCCTGAATAAGGTCCTCCAGAGTCCCCCGGGGATAGGTCGCCGCTCCGACGTCCCACATGGATTGAACGATGCTGACCGCTTCGTCGACACGCTTCTTCAGGGTTCCATGGACGCGGGTGTCCACCTGCCGCCGCCGGAAATCGATCCCTTCCACGGCCTGCTGCACCACGGTGCGCAAAAGGGCGCGCCGCTCGGCCAGCATATCGTCGCGCATGTGGGTGGCGGCGTCTTCGAAGTCCTGGATCTCCGTGTGGATCCACACGCCACAGAGAATGGTCAGCACAACTGTCGCGACGGCGAAGAGACGCCACGTCAGCAACTTGATCAAACGCGGCTTTCGGGACATCGGCGGCGCCATGGGGACTCTCTTTCTCCCACGGCGAGTATTGCTGAACCCGGATTAGCCGTCCATCGGACTTATGACCTATAGGCCGCGAGAATAATGCGTACGACCTCGTCGATGGCACGCTCCCGCGCCACCGGGTCCACCGGAACGCCCGCCAGGGCATGGGTATGGCAGTCGCCCTTAACGGCATGCAGGAAAATCACCGCCGTCAGGTCCGGGTCGGGAACGGACAAGGTACCGCGCTCGGTCTGGAGGCGCAGGTAGCGGGACACGGCGCCGATCACCCGGCGGGGGCCGCCGTCCTTGAAGGCCTCCACCATTTCCGGAAAGTGCACGCCCTGCGAGGCCACGGTGCGGAAGATGGTCAAGGCCTCGGGCGTCGTCACCAGATCGAGGAAGCGGTGGGCCAGACGCCGCAGCCCCTCCTCCACCGGCATCTCCAGGAGTTCGTCGGACAGCCGGATATAGCTCTCCGCCGCCACCGAGAGAACCTGAGTAAACAGGTCACCCTTGGAGGGAAAGTGGGCGTAGACCGTCGCCTTCGAAACCCCCGCGCGGGCGGCGATGGCATCGACGCTGGCACCGGTGAACCCCTCGGCGCAGAACAGGGCCTTGGCGGCGTCCAGGATGGCTTCCCGCTTTTTCGACCGTCGTTCAGACACCATGCCGCCTCCTTGTACCGAAGAAAACTAAACCGCGCGGTTCAGTCTTTACTTGACTCACGTTCAGCCGTCCGTTCAAATTAAACTGAACCGTACAGTTCATTTTGTCCCAATTCCCGCGTCAAGGCAACAGCATGAGCAAGCGCGCGCCCGTCATCATCCTTGGCGGCCTCCTCGCCGCCGCCGCCCTCGGCGGCGGCTGGTGGCTGACCCACAGAGGCATCGAGTCGACGGACAACGCCTACGTCCAGGCCGACATTACCACCATCAGCCCCAAGGTCGCGGGCTATGTGGCCGACGTCCCCGTGACCGACAACGAAGCGGTTCCGGCGGGCGCCGTCCTGGCCCGCCTGGACGACGGCGACTACCGCGCCCGCCTCGCCGAGGCGGAGGCGGCGGTGGCCGCGGCAAGCGCCGGACTGACGGTCCTGGACAGCCAGTTGGAGGCCCAGAAGGCCCAGATCGCCGAGGCCGAGGCGGCGGTCGCCACCTGGCGGGCCGAGACCAAGCTGGCCGACCGGGAGCTGAACCGCATCCGCAGCCTCGCCAAGGACGATTTCGCCTCCCGCCAGCGCCTCGACACCGTGGGCGCCACGTCTGAGAAAGCCGTCGCCGGTCTCGCCCAGGCCCGCGCCCAATTGGCCGCCGCCGAGGCCGAGGTCCAGGTCCTGCGGTCCAACCGTCTGCGCCAGCAGGCGTTGCTGGCCCAGGCCGAGGCGGCCCGCGACCTGGCCCGCGACTCCCTGGACAACACGATCATCCGCGCCCCCCGTGCCGGTGTGGTCGGCAACCGCGCCGTCCGCACGGGCCAGTACGTCGGCCCCGGCAGCCACCTGATGGCCCTGGTGCCGCTGGACTCCGTCTGGGTGGACGCCAACTTCAAGGAAACGCAGATCCGCGCGCTGAAGCCGGGACAGACCGCCACCATTCGCGTCGATGCCTGGCCCGACGCGCCGATCACCGGCACCGTCGCCAGCGTCGCTCCGGCGTCAGGGGCCCAATTCAGCCTTCTGCCGCCGGAAAACGCCACAGGCAACTTCACCAAGGTCGTGCAGCGCGTTCCGGTCCGCATCCTCCTGCCCGAAGACAATCCGTTGGCCGGGCGCCTGCGCCCCGGCCTGTCGGTGATCGTCGAGGTCGACACGAACGCGGAGTCGACCGGCGCCGCCCCCGGCGGCGACCTCGCCCAGGCCCGCTGACATGGTCGGCGGCGTTCCCACGCGGCAGGCCATCGGCTTCCTGGCGATGGTCGTGGGCATGTTCATGGCCATCCTGGACATCCAGATCGTCGCCAGTTCCCTAGCCGAGATCCAGGCGGGCATCGGCGCCACCCAGGAGGAAATCTCCTGGGTGCAGACCAGCTACCTGATCGCCGAGGTCATCATGATCCCGCTATCGGGATGGCTGGCTCACGTCTTTTCGACCCGCTGGCTGTTCAGCGTCTCCGCCGTCACCTTCACCATCGCCAGCGCCGCCTGCGCCTTCGCCTGGAACCTGGAGACCATGATCCTGTTCCGGGCCATCCAGGGGTTCCTGGGCGGGGCCATGATCCCCACCGTCTTCGCCACAGCCTATACCCTGTTCCCGCGCGACCGCCAGCCCACCGTCAGCGTCGTCATCGGTCTGGTCGCCACCATGGCGCCGACCATCGGCCCGACGCTGGGCGGCTGGCTGACGGAGAGCTTCTCCTGGCATTGGCTGTTCCTGATCAACGTGGTGCCGGGACTGATCGTCGCCTCGGGCGTCGCGCTGCTGGTCCGCGTCGACCTGCCCGACCTGCGCCTGCTCAAGGGGTTCGACCTGGCGGGCGTCCTGTTGGTGGCGCTGTTCCTGGGCAGCCTGCAATACGTCCTGGAGGAAGGGGCGCGGGACGACTGGTTCGAAAGCCGCGAGATCGTCATCGGCTCGATCCTCTGCGTGGTCGGCGCCGCGGGGTTCTTCTGGCGCGAACTGACCGTCCGCAACCCGGTGGTCGACCTGCGGGCCTTCACCAACGCCAATTTCGCGCTCGGCTGCGTCTATTCCTTCATCATCGGCGTCGGCCTCTACGGGTCGGTCTACGTCATCCCCCTGTTCCTGGCCAGCGTGCGCGGCTACAACGCGCTGGACATCGGACTGGTGGTCATGGTCACGGGCGTCTTCCAGTTCCTCTCCGCGCCCATCGCCGGGGCGCTGGCGAAGAAGATCGACCCCCGCCTGATGCTGGCCCTCGGCCTCGGCTTGTTCGGCCTCGGCCTGTACCTGAACTCGGCCCTGACCGCGGAATGGTCCTATTGGGAGCTGTTCCTTCCCCAAGCGGTGCGTGGCTTCGCCTTGATGTTCCTGTTCATTCCGGTCAACGCCCTGGCGCTCGGCACCCTCAGCCCGGAGATGCTGAAGGGCGGATCTGGGCTTTACAACCTGATGCGCAACCTGGGCGGCGCCATTGGTCTGGCGGCCATCAACACGGTCCTCGACAGCCGCTATGACGTCCATATCCTGCATCTGGCCGAAAACCTGACGGCGGCCCGCGACACGGTGGTCCGCGCCCTGGACGGCTTGGGCCGGACGCTGGCCCCGCGCCTGGGCGACGACGCCCCCCAGGCGGCCCTGGCCACCCTGGCCCGACTGGCGCAACGGGAGGCGACGGTGCTGTCCTTCTCCGACGTCCTGCTGCTGATGAGCCTGGTCTTCGTGTCCGGCCTGCTGTTCATGCCGTTGATGCGGCGGGTCAATCCGGGCGGCGACGGCGGCGGCCACTGACCGCCGTCAGCGGGCCTCGAAGGCGACATCCAGGATCTCGGCGGGCGGCTTCCCGAGCAGTATCATGAGCGGCGCCGCCTGACGCGGGGCGGCGGATACGCTCAAACGGTCGGCCTCGAGCAAAAAGGCGTGGAGCGCCTCGAAGGCCTCCCGTGCCGGCCCCCGCCCGAGAACCGGCTCCACCACCGCGGCGACTTGAAAGGCCAGCGCATGGGCCACGTCCTCGCGGTCCTTGCCCTGCTCGGCGGACATCATGGCCAGGGTCTTCTTGATCCCGCCCAAATCCTCCACCGTCACCGTCGCCTGCTCGGGCACGATTTGAAGCAGGACCTCCATCACTCTCCGCCGCATCTCCTCGGGTTCGACCGAGGCCTCGCCGAGTCCCAGGGCGGGATGGACAGCCGAGGCCGACGCCTCCAGGCTGACGGAGAGGAGCTGGTGCAGCGTCACCGCCAGAGGCGCGACACGGACCACGGCGGCCTCTGGGTCATAGGTCAGGGCGACGGCCATGGACAGGGTCGGTCGCTTTAGGCCGATGCCGTCGACATAGGCGCGCACCTCCGGGTCCAGATCGTCGGGCAGCGGCCCGGACAGGCCGTCGAGCCGCATCTTCAAGCCGGTACAGATATCGCCCCGCCATGTCACGTCCTCGACCACGAAGCCGTCCAGGCGGGCCTCCCCGCGGTTCTCCGGATCGATGACCGACAGCCCCTTCACGGACAGCCCCTTGATCGTCCGCAGCACGTCGCCCGTCCACTCCTCCAGGGCCGCCAGTTCCTCCGGAGTCATGTCTTCCACGGCCCGGCGCGTGCCGGGAAAGCCCGAAGCGGGCGACAAGGGCAAATCAGGATCGGCGCGCACCGCCAGGGTCGCCGCCTCGAGCGACAGAGGACCGGCCGTCAACCCGGTGATGGTCATGGCGCCGTCGCCGTCCCGCAGGATGCTCTCCACGCGCTCCATATGGACAGCCGTGGGAGACTGGCCGGGGCGATCGATGGCGACATCGACATCCACCACCTCCAGGGCCGCGTAACCACCGTAAAAGGCGGGCGCCTCCACGTCCAGGCTCTCCGGCAGGAACCCCCACACGGCGAAACGCGGAGACTGATAGGAGACGGTGAGCGGAGGCGTATCGTCCGCCGCGAAGTAGGTGAGCGAGGAGGAAATCTCCTCGCCCACCAGATCATAGCCCCGCTGCACGCCGGGGGTCACGGTCACGCGGGTCGCGGTCATGTCGATGTCCTGCTGGACGCCGTGCATCATGGCGGTTCCCGCCTGCCTGACATCGGCGATGACCACCGTCTGGGCGAACACGTCGGTGGTGATCTCCCCGGCGGTCACCGGCGGCAGACCCATCCTGTCGTAGAAGGCGCTGATCGACGCCAGGGCATCGTCCGCCGCCCGCCACAGGCGATAGTCCGCGTAGGCGTAGCCGCCCCCCGCCAGGATGACGAGCGCGACCAAGCCAGCAATCCACTTCCGCATGCGTTCCCCCGGAAGGATATCCCCTATATGGAGGCAACCTTACACCCGGAAGACGCGGAAAAACAGCCGGATCGCGCGAACGCCCAGGATTGTCGAGACGCTTTCCCCACCCCTCCCCCGCGAAGCGAAAAGAGCCGCCGGATCGCTCCGGCGGCTCTCTCGGTTCACACCGATGGGCGGGGCGGGACCTTAGTGGTCCACGTCGGCCCAGATACGGCGCTTCAGGGCGTAGAACAGGGCGGTCATGACGATCAGGAACAGCATGACCTTGATGCCCAGCGACTTCCGGTCCTCCAGCTTGGGCTCGGCGGCCCACATCAGGAAGGCGGTGACGTCGGCGGCGATGGCGTCGGCCGAGGTGTCGGCGTTTTCGTCATCGA
Source organism: uncultured Rhodobacterales bacterium (assembly GCA_964521375.1). GTDB lineage: Bacteria > Pseudomonadota > Alphaproteobacteria > Rhodospirillales > Rhodospirillaceae > CAZFRK01. The sequence goes on along the minus strand of CAZFRK010000084.1, from coordinate 1,497 downwards.
AGGCGACGGCATCGTCGAAGATCATCTGCGGCATGCCGATCTGATGACCCGGGAAGGCGGTGTTGTAGTACATGCCCGGCATCAGTTCGACGTCTTCCGGCGGCTCCTCGTAGTGGGTGAGCAGCGTCCAGATGTAGTCGGGGCCGTTGGCGCGGGCCTTGGCGACCAGCGACAGATCCACCGGCAGGGCGCCGCCGTTGGCGTAGCGGGCGGCCTGCTCGTTCGGGAACGGGCTGACCAGACGGTCCGACGGCAGGGCCGGGCGGAAGAACATCTCGCCGGTGTCGTCGGGGCCGTCCTCGACCTCATGACCGGCGGCGATCTCCTTCACCTCGTCTTCGGTGAAACCGATCTCCGTCAGGTTGCGGTAGCGGACCAGCTCCATGCCGTGGCAGGACGAGCAGACGTCGCGATAGACCACCCAGCCGCGCTGCAGCTGGGCCTTGTCGTAGTGACCGAACAGACCCTGCCAGGACCAGTCGTGCTCGACCAAGGTGGTGCCGTCCCCACCGGAGGCCTGGGCGGAGGAGGCGGCGGCAGCGAAGAGGCCCGCGGCCGCCAGGGTGGCGATAATGAGCTTTCGCATCAGGCAGTCTCCGTCGCAGAACCACCCTTGACCGCCGGGCTGGAGATGCTCTCCGGCAGAGGCTTGGGCTTTTCAAGCCAACCGACAAGCGGCGTCAGGATCAGGAGGTGGAAGAAGTACCAGGCGGTGGCCAGCTGACCGATCAGGACGTAGGGCTCTTCGGCGGGCTTGCCGCCGATGTAGCCCAGCAGCAGGCAGTCGGCCAGGAACAGCCAGAAGAACCACTTGAAGATCGGCCGGAAGGCGCAGGAGCGGACCTTCGAGGTGTCCAGCCACGGCAGGGCCGCCAGGACCAGGATGGCCGCGAACATCAGCAGCACGCCGCCGAGCTTGTCGGGGACCGCGCGCAGGATGGCGTAGAACGGCAGGAAGTACCATTCCGGCACGATGTGCGGCGGGGTGACCATCGGGTTGGCCGTGATGTAGTTGTCCGGCTCGCCGAAGAAGTCGGGCGACCAGAACACGAAGGCCATGTAGACCATCAGGAACACGCCGATGCCGAACAGGTCCTTGATGGTGTAGTAGGGGTGGAACGGGATGGTGTCCTGGGGACCCTTCACGTCGATGCCCAGCGGGTTGTTCGACTTGACGGTGTGCAGCGCCCAGATATGGACGATCACCAGGCCGACGATGACGAACGGCAGCAGGTAGTGCAGGGCGAAGAACCGGTTCAGGGTCGGGTTGTCGACCGAGAAACCGCCCCACAGCCAGGTCACGATGTGCTCGCCGACGACCGGGAAGGCCGAGAACAGGTTGGTGATCACGGTGGCGCCCCAGAAGGACATCTGGCCCCACGGCAGCACGTAGCCCATGAAGGCGGTGGCCATCATCGACAGCATGATCAGCAGGCCGATCCACCACAGCACCTCGCGCGGCGGCTTGTAGGAGCCGAAGTAGAGGCCGCGGAAGAT
>CAZFRK010000083.1:0-10329 GCA_964521375.1 uncultured Rhodobacterales bacterium | reverse complement strand
TGTGCGGCGGGATCATGACGCGCAGTCCGTTGTCCAGGATGCCCGGCTTGTAGGACGAGGACGCCGTCTGGCCCTTGACCACCGCGTCTGCCTCGACGATCTCGCAGACCACCTGTTGAGGCAACTGTACGCTGACCGGCTTGCCTTCGATGGTGTCGACCACCACTTCCATGCCGTCCTGCAGGAAGGCGCCCTTTTCGCCGATGTCGTCGTCGGACAGGGCGAACTGGTCGAAGGTTTCCTTGTCCATGAAGTGATAGCCGCTCTCGTCATGGAAGAGGTAGGTGCAGTCTTCCTGGCGGACGTCGAGTTTCTCGACGGTGTCGGCGGTGCGCCAGCGGCTGTTGCTCTTGTTGCCGGACTCGATGTCGCGCATTTCGACCTGCATGAACGCGCCGCCCTTGCCGGGCTGTACGACCTGGGTCTTGAGAACGCTCCAGCTGCGGCCCTCGTGCTCGATGACCATGCCGGGACGGATGGAGTTCGCCGAAATCTTCATGGCTTGGCCGGTGTCCGTGATGTTGAGACTGGGGGGCGCCCGCCGTCCGGGGCGCTGCCTTGGGCGCGGTTCTTATCAGGTTGCCCCGCCGCTGGCAACACGCGGCACCGCTGGACGGGGCGGGGGCGGGGGTGTAGAGGAACGACCATGACCCAATCACCGGCTCCAGCCTTCTGGCGGCCCGAAGAGGCCGACCGTCGCCGCCCCGCCTTGGAAACCCGCGCCAAGGCCGTTCGCGCGGTGCGTCGCTTTTTCGAGGACCAGGGGTTCTCGGAAGTGGAAACCCCCGCCCTTCAGGTCTCGCCGGGGCTGGAGCCGCATCTGGTCGCCTTCGCGACCACATGGCGCGATCCTTATGGAGAGGCCGACCGGCCCTTCTACCTGCATACCAGTCCCGAATTCGCCATGAAGAAGCTTCTGGTGGCGGGGTGGACGAAGATCTTCCAACTGGCCCAGGTGTTCCGCAACGGCGAACGGTCGAACACCCACCATCCGGCCTTCACCATGCTGGAATGGTATCGGGCGGGGGCTGGATACATGGACCTGATGGATGATGTGGACGGTCTGTTCGCTGCCGTCGGCGTCGAGGCGCCGGTGCGCCGCGTTACGGTATCGGAGGCTTTCGACTATTTCGCCGATGTCGACATCCTGGCGACCGTCGCCAACCCTGACGATCCGGACCCCGCGCCGGACGCCCTAAAGGAGGAAGCACGCCGTATTGGTGTCCATGTCGGGGAGAACGACCGCTGGGACGATGCCTTCTTTCACATCTTCCTGGACCGCATCGAGCCGAGGCTGGGCCTGGACGGGCCGGTCATCCTTTACGACTGGCCCGCCTGCATGGCGGCCCTGTCGCGCCGGAAGGCGTCGGACCCGCGCCTCTGCGAGCGTTTCGAGGTCTATTGGCAGGGCATCGAACTGGCCAATGCCTTCGGCGAGCTGACCGACGCGGCGGAGCAGCGTCGGCGCTTCGACCATGACATGGCGCTCAAGGAGCGCCTCTACGGCGAACGTTATCCGCTGGACGAGGACTTCCTGGCGGCCCTGGAGCACGGCATGCCGGAAAGCGCGGGGATCGCGCTCGGCGTCGACCGTCTGGTCATGGTCCTGACCGGGGCCGAGCGCATCGAGGATGTCCTTTGGGCGCCGATGCCATAGCGACCCTTTTCGACCTAGATGTCGAGGGCAGGGCCGACGGGCACGATGCCGGTCGGGTTCAGGGCCTTGATCGAATAGTAGCCCCGCTTGATGTGGTCGATACTGACCGTCTCGCGCACGCCGGGAAGCGCCAATAGCCGCTTCAGGTAGGCCGACAGGCGCGGATAGTCGGCGACGCGGCGCAGGTTGCACTTGAAGGCGCCGTGATAGGCGGCGTCGAACCGGATCAGGGTCACGAAGGCGCGAAGATCGCTTTCCGTCAGTCTGCCCCCGACGAGATAGGGCTGGTCGGCGAGGCGGTCCTCAAGCATGTCCAGCGTCTCGAAGACCTGGGCGACGGCTTCGTCGTAGGCATCCTGGCTTTGAGCGAAACCGGCGCGATAGACCCCGTTGTTGAAGGGCGTGTAGATCGCCTCGTTCAGGGCGTCGATCTCGGGACGCAGGGTCTCCGGGTAGAGGTCCAGGTCCGACGGCGCGATGTCCTGGAACGCCCCATTCAGCATTCGCAGGATGTCCGCGGACTCGTTGTTGACGATCACGCGGCGCCGCTTGTCCCACAACACCGGCACGGTGACGCGTCCCGTAAAGGCGGGAGCGGCCATGGTGTAGACTTCGTGCAGATGGGTGGTTCCGTTCACCTGGTCGGGGGTGGCGCCGGGATAGGGGCCGAACCGCCATCCTTGCGGCGACAGGGCCGGTTCGACGACGGAAACCGAAATCACGTCCGTCAGCCCCTTGAGCGCGCGGGCCAGCAGCGTGCGCGACGCCCAGGGGCAGATCAGGGCGACATAGAGGTGGTAGCGACCGGCCTCGGCCTTGAAGCCGCCCTCTCCGGTCGGGCCGGGGGCGCCGTCGACCGTGATCCAATGGCGGAAGGTCGCGGGTTGACGCTGGAAGCGACCTTTTCCGTCGGCGGCCTGATAAGGGTGCCAGTCCTCCTGGGACCAGACGCCGTCAATCAGCATCGACATCAATCTTCTCCTTGATGGGTGTGGGGCCTAGTCGAAGCGGTAGGCATCCATCGCCATGACCCCGTCCTTGAGCCCCTGGTGCAGGATGGTGCCCGGGGTGCCCGGGGTGCCCGGCGTCGCCGCGCCCAGGGCGACGAACAGCGGAAGGATGTGTTCAGGCGTCGGGTGGTTGTTCAGGGCGTGCGGCGCCGTCTCAAGGTAGGCGGTCAGATCGTCGACGCGCCCTTCGACGACGGCGGACCGCAGCCAGCGGGCAAAGGCTTCGACCCAGTCCGGGGCGACGCCGCCGGCGCCGATGCCGGAGAGAAAGGCCCGGAGATTGTGAGTCGCCGCGCCGGACCCGAGGATGAGCACCCCGTCCTTGCGAAGCGACGCCAGGCTCTGCCCGACCCGGAAGTGATGGGCCGCCGATTGGCGCGGCTGGACGGACAGGGCCACCACCGGAATATCGGCGTCCGGATAGGCCAGGCGGAGCGGCGCCCAGGTTCCGTGATCGAAGCCGCGGGAGTCGTCGCCGTCGACTTCGACGCCCGCGCTCCGCAGAAGATCGACCACGGAGGCGGCCAGATCCGGCGCGCCGGGCGCCGGGTAGCGCATGCGGTAGAGGGCTTCGGGGAAACCGCCGAAATCATGAATGGTTTCGGGGCGTGTCCCGGTGGTGACCGCGGGGCGGCGGGTCATCCAGTGGGCGCTGACCGCGACGATGGCTCGAGGCTTGGGGATCACGTCGCCGAGGCGCCGCAGGAAAGCGGCGCTCGGGCGGTCCTCGACCAGGATCATGGGGGAGCCGTGGGAAACGAAGACGGATGGCATCGATGACATGGCGAGGACCTCCTATGGCCCCGAGAGCGGCCCTAGGCGCGCTTGGGCACCAGGGCGGCGGGCAGCGGGATGAAGCGGGAAAGGGACAGGGCGCCGTCGCCCAGAAGCAACTGGACCATGGACGCGACGATCAGGAACGCGGGGTATTCCCAGCCGCCGCCCGGCGCGGCGAAGGCCCATCCGTTCACGCCGTGGACCAGGACGATGGTGCCCGCCAGCAGGGGGATGAGGGCGACCGCAACCAGACGAGCGTGAATGCCCAGGATTAGGGCCGCGCCGCCGACCAACTCCGTCGCCATGGCCAGATAGGCCAGTTCCCCCGGAACGCCGAGAGACGAGAAGTAGCCGACCGTTCCGGCCGGGGTGAACACCAGCACCTTCAAGAGGCCGTGGGCGATGAACATGGTGCCGAGGGCGACGCGCAGCAACAGGGCACCGTAGGGAGCGGTTTTGCTATCGAGCATGACAAGAAGTCCTTTCGGGTTTGGCCGGTTGGCCGTGTCGAGATCATGCGGGCGATTGTATTGATCGCATCGTGTTGATAAATATGGTTTTGGGAAGAAGACTGTATCCAATTTGGAAAGAATTTCGTGGATACCTTGGAAACCATGCGGGCCTTCGTCGCCGTCGTGGCGGCTGGGTCCTTTCGCGGTGGGGCCGAGCGGTTGGGCGTCTCTCCGGCGCTGGTCAGCAAATACGTCAGCCGTCTGGAAGATCGTCTGGGCACGCGCCTTCTGAACCGCACCACGCGCAGCCTCAGCCTGACCGAAGCCGGGGCCGCCTACGCGCCGAAGTGTCAGGGATTACTGGAAAGCCTGGACGAGCTGGAAGCAGGCGTGCGGGAAACGCGGCGCCGTCCGCAGGGAACGCTGCGTGTCACGGCGCCCAGGACCTTCGGTGATCTCTTCCTGCCCGGGGTGGTGGCGACCTACCTCAAGCGCCATCCGGCGGTGGACATCCAGGTCGACCTCAACGACCGCTTCGTCGATCTGGTGGAGGAGGGTTTCGACTTGGCAGTGCGGATCGGCGATCTCGCCGATTCCTCGCTGCGGGCACGGCGCATGGCCGAAACGCGCACTGTCATCTGCGCCGCGCCGTCCTACCTGGAGGCGGCGGGACGGCCCCGGACGCCGGATGACCTGGAGCGCCACGACTGCATTATCGACACCAACCGGCAGCAGCCTCAGGTCTGGTCGGTCATGGAGAATGGCGACCGCCGCCTGTTCCGGGTGCGAGGGCGGGCGCGGGTGAACAGCGCGCTGGCCTGCCGGGACCTCGCCCTGGCGGGAGAGGGGGTCGCCTGCCTACCCCTGTTCGCCGTGTTGTCCCATTTGCGTCGGGGATTGTTGACCGCCGTGCTGGAGGACTATCCCGGCCCGGCCATGGGAATCCATGCCGTCTATCCCCATGGCCGCTATCTGCCCGCGAAGGTCCGGGCCTTCATGGAGATTCTCGGCGAAGGCTTGAAGGACGCGGAGGCCGAGCCCGACGCCCAAGCCGGAGCGGGAAGCGGCTAGCGAGCGTCGCCGGTCATGATGGCGTTCAGGCGGCGGACGGCGTCTTCCGGGCCGTCGGCCCAGGACCAGACCCCAGAGGCGACGGCCAGGAAATCGGCCCCGGCCTCGACCAGCGGCGCGGCGTTGTCGGGCGTTATCCCGCCAATGGCGACGCAGGGGGTGGTCATCATTTCCTGCCACCACCGCAGAAGGTCCGGCTCGGCGGAGGCCTTCGGCTCCTTGGTCGGAGTGGGATAGAAGGCGCCGAAGGCAACGTAGTCGGCGCCCTTCTCGGCGGCTTCCATGGCGAGGTGGCGGCTGTCGTGGCAGGTCACGCCGACGATGGCGTCGGCGCCCAGGACGCGGCGGGCCTCGGCGTAGGGCGTGTCTTCCTGGCCCACATGGGCGCCGTCACAGCCGGTCTCGGCGGCCAGATCGGGACGATCATTCAGAAGCACCGCCACGTCGCGCTCCTGGGCGACCGGGCGCAGGGCGTCGACGGCGCGCCGCACCGTATCATCGTCCACCTCCTTGAGGCGGATCTGCAAGGCCGCGACGTCTCCGGCATCCAGGGTCGCCGCCAGGGTTTCGGCGAAGGCGCCGAGGTCCGGCAGGGCGGGCGGCGTGATCAGATAGAGGCGGCAGGTCTGCGCGTCGTCGGCCATGGTCGGGTTCCTTGCTGGCTGCGGCCCCCTGGATACTCCGTCATGGCGGTGATCTCAACGGTGGAAAAGAGCGCGACAGGCGGTCAGGGGATCGGGGACGTCCAGCAGGTCCAGGTCCGGGGCCGGATCTTCCAGAAGACCGCCGCCCAGGCGCGTGGCGATGCTTCGCAGGCGGGCCACGACCTCCGGCGCGAGGCCGCTCACCGCCACCATCCCGCCGCCGTCCTCCAGGCAGGCCAGGGCGTGGCCGGGCGCGTCCCCGCAGTCGACGATCGCCGTCGCCCGGACGCCGGGCAGGGAATTGGCGCCGTCCTTGACCACCAGCCGGAACCAGCGGCGACCCTGAAAGGCCGGAGCGTCCTCGCTGCTCAGCAGGTGGACGGCGGCACCGACCTCGCTCGCGGCCTTCATCGCGGCGATGACGTGGGCGGGCGTATGGACCCGGATAAGAGGAGCTGTGGACGCCATGACTTGTTCAATGCTCCCGAGCAGAGGCCAAGTCAATTCAGTTGACCGCCCCGACTCCCGCGCATATCCTTACGTGGCCTGGAAATACAGGCGTTTAGGGCTTTGAAAGCGAACAGAGAAGTTCAATTGACTCGCATCGAGCAGGCGCTTGAACGACTAGGGGCGGCGGTGGACCGGTTGGAAGAAGCCGGACAGAGTCGCCTGGACGCCATGATGGCCGGTGGAGACGCCGACGATGCCGAGGTCGCGCGCCTGACGGCGGAATTGTCCGCCGTTCGCCACGACTACGAAAGCCTGCAACTGACAAGCCAGACCGCTTCGGGCCGCATCGACAAGGCGATCGGTCGTTTGCGCGCGGTCCTGGAGACCTGAGACCCATGCCCCATGTAACCCTGACCATCGCCGGGCGTCCCTACACCGTCGGTTGCGACGCCGGACAGGAAGATCGGCTTCTGGAGCTGGGGACGGAGCTGGACCGCCGTGTCCGCGCCCTGGCCGACGCCACCAAGGCGACCGGCGAGGGGCTGTTGCTGGTCCTGACCGGCTTGATGCTGGCCGACGAGGCGGCGGACGCCAAGGCGGGGCAGGCGGCTCTCGCCGAGGAAAACGCCGCCCTGAAGGCGCGTCTGTCGGACCTTGAAGCGCAATATGCCGAGGGGCGGACCGCCCTGCGGCAGGCCCATCAGCATCTTGAACAGAGGCGGGACGAAAGCGCCAATCGGGCGCAGCAGGACGAAAGCGTCGCCCGCGCCATCGAAACTTTGGCCGCCCGCATCGAGACTGTTGCCGAACGCCTCGCCGCCTCCTAGATTGGGAACAGCGAGGCTGGCCGGTTCGTCAGGCCGCAACCAAGTCCCGGAGCCTTAGAATACAGAAAGGGAGCTGTCCCTGCCGGTGCCCTGGCACCGGCAAAACGGCACCCACCTAGTGCTTGTGGCACTGGGTACGTGTTGCACAGACCAACGGCCGGCTGGCTTCGCACGCCTTTCCAACGCCCGGATGGGGTTTCCCCTCCGGGCGTTCGTTTTTCCCGCGCTTGATGGGCGATGGGCAAGAAGCCTATCCTGCCGCCATGACCCAGTCCGCTCCTCCCGACACCAAAACCCAGTTGCGTGCGCGGGTCCTGGCCCTGCGCGACATGCTGGGGGCCGCCTTGGACGGTGGGGCCGGGGCGCGGGCCGAGGATCTTTTGCGCCATCGCTTTCTGGAAGGCGCCGACCTCTTGCCCGGCGACGCGGTCGTCGCCGGGTATTGGCCCATGCGGGGCGAGATCGACGTCCGCCCGTTGCTGGGCGGATTGGCCGAGCGGGGGCATGTCACGGCCTTGCCCGTGGTGGTCGCGCCGAAAACGCCCCTGGTCTTCCGGCGGTGGGCGCCCGGCGACGCGCTCGCCGAAGGCGCCTTTGGGACTCGTCATCCATCGGAGGACGCGCCGGAGGTTCGACCCCATTGCCTGCTGGTGCCGCTGCTGGCGTTCGACCGCCACGGCGGGCGGCTCGGCTATGGCGGCGGGTTCTATGACCGGACCATCGCGGATCTGCGGCGACAGGGCGGCGTGGTGACCGTTGGGGTCGCCTATGCCGGGCAGGAGGTGGACGCGGTTCCGTCGGAACCGCACGACCAACCGCTGGATTGGGTCGTCACCGAACGGGCCCTCCTTCGTTTCAACGCTTGAGTCATGTGAGGTTTCAGGGAGCCCATGCGGATCTGTTATCTGGGAGATGTGGTCGGACGCGCCGGACGCGAAGCGGTATGCGGTCTGGTGCCGCGCCTGCGGCAAGAGGTCGGCGTGGCCTTCGTCGCCGTCTGCGCCGAGAACGCCGCCCACGGGTTCGGGCTGACCGCCAAGATCGCCGCCGAGTTCCTCGAGGCCGGAGCCGACGTTCTGACGTTGGGAAACCATGCCTGGGACCAGCGCGAGATGCTGGCCCATATCGACAAGGAGCCGCGCATCCTGCGGCCCCTCAACTATCCAGCCGGAACGCCCGGTCGCGGAGCGGGCGTGTTCGATGCCCGCGACGGACGCCGGGTCGCCGTGGTCCAGGTCATGGGGCGCCTGTTCATGGATCCGCTGGATGACCCCTTCGCGGCGGCGGCGTATGCCCTGGATCAACTCCCCATGGGGGTCGGGGCGCAGCGGCCCGGCGGTCCCGTCCATGCGACCATCGTCGACATTCACGCCGAGGCGACCAGCGAGAAGATGGCCATGGGCCACTTCTGCGACGGACGGGCCAGTCTGGTGGCCGGAACGCATTCCCACGTTCCCACCGCCGACGCCCAGATCCTTGAGAACGGAACGGCCTACATCACGGATGTCGGCATGTGCGGCGACTATGACTCGGTCATCGGCATGCGCAAGGAACCGGCCATCCAGAGGTTCACCCGCAAGCTGCCCGGGGAACGGCTGTCTCCGGTCGGCGGCGCGGCGACGGTGTGCGGCGTGATCGTCGATACGGACGACGCGACGGGCCGCGCCGTGGCCGTCCATCCGCTGCGCGTCGGTCCCCGTCTGATGCAGACGGAACTGCCGCCGCCACCCTGATGGCCCGGCTTGCTCGGTGGCTTGTTGGGCATCCGCCGCCCCCTTGTGCGCCGGGGGCGGTTCCTGCCATAGTGCGCCGCGAATTTCGCCGAAGTCGCCGCGCACCCGCGTCGGTGGGCTTCCTCTACCACATCTGGTATAAGACGGGGAAACCGTCCCCCGCACGTGGCCCGTCGCGGCGGAACGCCCCCGAGGAGAAGGTCGTCGAGGCTATGGCTGGTCATTCCCAGTTTAAGAACATCATGTATCGCAAGGGCGCGCAGGACGCGAAGCGCGCCAAGCTCTTCACCAAGCTGGCCAAGGAAATCACCGTTTCGGTGAAGGTCGGCGGCGAAGACCCGTCGTCCAACCCGCGCCTGCGCGCGGCCATCGCCGAAGCCAAGAAGAACTCGGTTCCAAAGGACAACATCGAGCGTGCCGTCAAGAAGGGCCTGGGCAACGAGGCCGGGGACGACTACGAGGAAGTGCGCTACGAGGGCATGGGGCCGGGCAATGTCGCCGTCATCGTCGAGGCGCTGACCGACAACCGCAACCGCACCGCCTCGTCCGTGCGCGCCGCCTTCAACAAGGCGGGCGGCTCCCTGACGCCGGTGGCCTTCAACTTCGAACGGGTCGGCTACCTCCAGTTCAAGGCCGAGGTCGGGTCCGCCGACGATGTCCTGGAAGCCGCCATCGAGGCCGGAGCGCAGGACGTGGAAAGTGGCGACGACGGTCATGACGTCTATTGCGAGCCGGACGACTTCAACGAAGTCCGCGCCGCCCTGGAAACCAAGCTCGGCGAACCGGACGTCGCCCGTCTGGACTGGCGGCCGCTGAACAAGGCGGAGTTGACCGAGGACCAGGCGCGCAGCCTGTTCAAGTTCCTGGACGTTCTGGACGACGACGACGACGTTCAGCGGGTCGTCGCCGCCTTCGACGTTTCCGACGAGGTCATGCAGAAACTCAGCGCCTGATCGCGGTCGGATCGGGCATAGGCGGGAGAGCGCGGTGGCGGTACGGATCCTGGGGTTGGACCCCGGACTACGGCATACCGGGTGGGGCGTCATCGAGGCGCGGGACAACCGGTTGCGCGTCATCGCCGACGGCACTCTGCATACCACGCCGTCGGCTTCGCTGGCCGAACGTCTGGCGGAACTCTACGAGGGGCTGGAGCAGGTCATCGCCGCCCATGCCCCTCACGAGGCGGCGGTCGAGGAAACCTTCGTCAACAAGAACCCGCATTCGACCCTGAAGCTCGGGCAGGCGCGCGGTGTCGTGCTGCTGGCCCCGGCGCGGGCGGGGTTGCCTGTCGCCGAGTATCAGCCGACCCTCATCAAGAAGGCGGTGGTCGGCACCGGCACGGCGAAGAAGGACCAGGTGGGAATGATGGTTCGCACCCTCTTGCCCGGCTGTCTGGCCGCCACGCCCGACGCCGCCGATGCCCTGGCCGTCGCCATCTGTCATGCCCATCATCGCGCCTCGCGGACCTTGCTCGGAAAGGCGACGGCATGATTTCCAAGCTCAAGGGGCTGGTTGATTCCAGCGGCGAGGACTGGGCCGTGATCGACGTCAACGGCGTCGGGTACATCGCCTGGTGTGGGCGCCGGACCCTCGACCTCCTGCCGCGGCCGGGGGAGGCCACCACCTTGTTCATCGAGACGGTGGTGCGCGAGGACGCGATCACCCTCTACGGCTTCGCGAGCGAAGGGGAGCGGGCCTTTTTCCGCCT
>CAZFRK010000082.1:0-10346 GCA_964521375.1 uncultured Rhodobacterales bacterium | reverse complement strand
GGAAAGGCCAGCTGCCAGGCGATGAAGTCGCCCGCCAGGAACCCGACAATCCCCCAGAACATCGCCGCGATGACGAAGTACTTCACAATTTCCGTTTGATAGGCGGTGGTGTCCGCCTGGGCGCCATGCGCCATGGTCGCTTGGGTCATGACCCCTCCTGTATCGACCAGAAGAACTTCCCAATCAGAAACGTCGCGGGCTTTTCTCCGCCCCTCTCCGTCAGACATCGCGTCTTTCGGCTTCCCCGAGGCTGGCGGTTCCCGCTGGCTTCTCTAGTCAGGTCTCTCATATTCCGTCCGGACCGCCATATGGCACATGCGCACGGCACATGGCCGCCTTGCAGGCGGGTCCAGGCTGCCGCACTATGCCTTGGCTGGCGGCGAGACTTATTGATCTACATCAAAGTCCCGCGATTCTCCAAGCAGATTTGAGGTATTGCATATTGCGGGACGATGACGCAGTGGTCATCTTCCGGTCCCGTTCCGTCTCCGGCGCAAGGCGCCCGTCAACCCGAGGACTCCCATGGCAGAGCCGACACCCCTCCCCGTGATCCACGTCCAGAAGGGCCGGTCGTCGCGCCTGCGCAAGGGTCACCCCTGGTTGTTCTCGAACGAAATCGACATGACCGCCGAGGCCAAGGCCCTGCCGCCCGGCACCTTGGTGGCGATCGAGGACGCGGGCGGCGAACGCCTCGGGTCAGCCATGTTCAATCCGCATAGCCTGATCGCCGCCCGCCTGTTGGACGGCGACCCCGCGCGCCCCATCGACGCCGCCTTCCTGGCCGAGCGCCTGACCGCCGCCCTGGCCCTGCGGGAAGCCCTGTTCGACGCCCCCCACTACCGCCTGATCCACGCCGAGGCCGACCGCCTGCCCGGCCTGGTGATCGACCGCTACGGCGACGTCTGCGCCGTCCAGGCCAACGCCGCCGGCATGGATCTGCTGTTGCCGACCATCTTGGAGGCCCTGGACGCGGTGCTGGCGCCGCGCGCCGTGGTCCTGCGCAACGACAGCCCGGTGCGCGCCCTGGAAGGGCTCCCGACTGAGGATCGCGTGGTCAAGGGCGACCTCGACGGCCCGGTGGAGATCCGCGAAAACGGCGTCACCTTCCTGGCCGACCTGAGCGGCGGCCAGAAGACCGGCTGGTTTTTCGACCAGCGGCCCAACCGCGCCTTCATGGCCGGTCTGGCCCGCGACCGCGCGGTCCTGGACGTCTATTGCTACGCCGGAGGCTTCGGCCTGACCGCCCTGGCCGCCGGTGGCGCCGCCTCGGCCCTGCTGGTCGACCGCGACCCCGAGGCCCTGGCCCTGGCCACCCGGGCCGCCGAGTCCAACGGCGTCGCCGACCGCCTGGACACCCGCGTCGGCGACGGCTTCGCGACCATGGAGGCGCTGCACCGCGAAGGCCGCCGCTTCGGCGTGGTGATCGCCGACCCGCCCGCCTTCGTGAAATCCAAGAAAACCCTGGCCAGCGGCGCCAAGGGCTACCGCAAGATGGCCCGCCTGGCCGCCGCCCTGGTCGAGCCGGGCGGCTTCCTGCTGTGCGGGTCCTGCTCCCACCACATGGCCGAGGACGCCTTCCAGGAAGAGGTCGCCCGCGGCATCGGTCAGGCCGGGCGCTCGGGCCGCGTGATCTGGCGCCATGGCGCCGGTCCCGACCACCCGGTCCATCCCCACCTGCCCGAGTCGGCCTACCTCAAGACCGTCGCCGTCCAGCTGGATTGACGGTCGCGGCTGGGCTGACCGTCGCCGACCGGGACACGACCGCCGCCCCCCTTTACGGACTCAGGCCGCCGCCACGGGCAGGGTCAGGATGAAGGCGGTGCCCTGGGAGCCGCTGGCCTCCAGGGTCAGGTCGCCGTCCATGGCCCGGGCCAGTTCGCGGGCGATCGGCAGGCCCAGGCCGGTGCCGCCCGCCCGCGCCGAGCCGGAGAACGGTCGGAACAGGTTCGCCCGGGCCTTTTCCGACAGTCCCGACCCGTCGTCGGCCAGCCGAAGCCGTACCCGACCGTCGCCCGCGCCGATCACCGACACGGACACGCTCTTGGCTCCGGCCTCGGCGCTGTTGCGCGTCAGGTTGTCGAGGATACGCAGCACGAGTTCGGGATCGGCCATCACCACGACGCCGTCGGGAACCGTCAGGCGGCGCCCCAGACCGGCCCCCGCCCCGGCGGCCACCTCCTCGACCAGAGGGCGCAGGGAAACGGCGCGGGCCTGGACCTGCGGCGGCCCGTCGGTGGCGAAGCGCAGGGTCCGCGTGGCCAGCGACACGGCCCGTTCCAGGGCCCGCGCCACCCCTTGCGTCACCTGCTTGACCTCGGGGTCACCCGCCGTCGCCTCCAGGCGGTCGCTTTCCAAAAGCGCCGTCGTCAGCACGCCTTTCAGGTCGTGGGTGATCTTGGCTACCGCCGTGCCGACGGCGGCCAGACGAGCCTGCTGGCGCAAGGCGTCGCGCAGGCGGGTCTGCATGGCCCGCAGGGCGTCCTCGGCGATGCCCACCTCGTCGCGCCGCCGCGACGGCACCAGAATGCGCCGCGGGTCTTCCGGGTCCTCCTGAAAGGCCGTCATGCTGGCGGTGATGCGGTGCAGGGGGCGCACCAGAAGCAGGTGCAGGCTGACGTAGACCAGGGCCGCCGTGATCAGCGAGATGACCGCCGACAGGCCGAAGATACGCCATCCGAAGATGCGCAGCTCCTTGATCAGGGTGGCCTCGTTCAGGGTCGCCTCGACCAGGACGCCGGGGTCCGCCGGAGACGGTCCGGTGACGGCGATGACCCTTGGCCGCGTCCGCGCCAGCGCCGACAGGGCGGCGGAAATGAGACTCGGCGCCTCGTCCCGCCGCAGGTCGTAGGCCGCCGACGGCAGCGGCAGATGATCGGGATGCAGCGACAGCGAGGTGTCGACATCGGTCCAGGCCTGCACCGCCAAGGCCCCGGCGTGGTGCAGCAGGCGCCGCTGCAAGGCCATGTCGACCATGCCCTCGGGGTGGGCCTCGACGGCCAGCAGGGCCAGATGGGCGTCGCTCAGCCGCTGTTCCATCCAACTGACCCGGTAGCGCGCCACCGAAGGCAGGAAGATCAAGACCTCGGCCAGCATGACGAAGGCCACGGTCAGCACCAGCAGGCGTCCGGACAGGCTTTGGAACAGGCGCATGGACGACTCCGGCCTCAGGGCAGACGCAGCAGCAGACGCACCAGCGCCTTCGCGCGGGCGGAGAACAGGGCGGCGGCATAGTAACTGCCCGCCGCCCGTTTCGTCACCTCGGACCGGGTCGGATAGGGCGCCACGACGGTGGCCAGATGCTTGACGCTCCGGCGCTCGGCGACGGCCAGGATCCAGGGCAACAGAAGCTCTCCGGCGCCGGGCCCGGCCAGACCGGCGCCCAGGACGCGGCCCCGGCGGTCGTGCGCCACCTTGATCAGGCCGTCGCTCCGCCCTTCGGCGCGCGCCCGGTCGTTGTCGGCGAAGGACCACCGCAGGACGCCGACGCCGTCCCCGTGACGCGCCCGCGCCGCCGCCTCGTTCAGACCGACCTGGGCCAGCTCCGGGTCGGTATAGGTGACATGCGGCACGGCGCTCAGGTCGAGCCGCGCCGGGAGGCGGAACAGCATGGAGCGGATGACCAGCCCCGCGTGATGCCCCGCCAGATGGGTGTAGCGCGGGCCGTCGAGCACGTCGCCGACGGCGTAGACCGCGCGATTGGTGGTGCGCAAGCCCCGGTCCACCGCCACGCCCTTGGCCGTCCAGGCGATTCCGGCGCGGTCGAGGTCCAGATCCTCGACATTGGGACGACGCCCGGCGGCGACCAAAAGGTGCGATCCCGTCAGCTCGGCGCCGTCGTCCAGCCGCACGCGCACGCCGTCCGCGGCCCCGGCCACGCCCGCGACCCGTCGCCCCTCCAGGACGGCGGCGCCCAGGGACGGGCGCAGCGCCGCCACCAGATCGGCGTCGTCGCGCGGCAGCAGGCCGTCGCCCGCCACCAGGGTCACGCGACTGCCCAGGCGGGCGAAGGCCTGTCCCAGCTCGACGCCGATGGGTCCGCCTCCGGCGACGATCAGGTGCCGCGGCAGGGTGGAGAGAGAAAAAACCGATTCGTTGGTCAGGAAGGGGACCGCCGCCAAACCGTCGATGGGCGTCAGCAGGGGGCGCGAGCCGGTGGCGATCACCGCGCGCTTGAAGCGCACCCGGACCGCGCCCGCCGCCACCTCGCGCGGGCCGGTGAAGCGGGCCGTGTCGCGCAGGACGGTGACGCCCAATCCCTCGAACCGTTCCTGGGAATCGTGCGGCGCGATGCCCGCCACCACGCCCCGCACATGCGCCATGACGGCGGCGAAGTCGATCTCCGGCGTCGCCCGCACGCCGAAGGCCGCCGCCCGCCGCGCGTCCTCGGCGGCGCGCGCCGCGGCGATCAGCGCCTTGGAGGGAACGCAGCCACTGTTGAGACAGTCGCCGCCCATGGCGCCGCGCTCGATCAGCACCACCCGCGCCCCCATCTGGGCCGCCCCGGCGGCCACCGACAGGCCGCCGGACCCGGCGCCAACGACGCAGACGTCCGTGTCGATCACCCGGCTCATGGGGGTCGTCCTCCACGCCACCGCTTCCAGGCCACGGGCACCAGGGCCAGGGCCGACAGGCCGAGCAGCGGCCCCAGGACCTCCGGCGCCCAGATGATCGACAGATCGGGCCGCCCGCCGCGCGCGAAGACCTCTTCCAGGCCGCCGCCGACGCTGGCGTAGACCACGGCGCCGGGAATGATGCCCAGGAAGGTCGTCACTATATACGTGGCCAGACGAACCCCCAGGAAGGCCGGAACCAGATTGACCAGCCAGAAGGGGAAGACCGGCACCAGCCGCAGCACCAGCAGGTAGCTGAAGGCGTTGTCACGGAACCCCGACTCCATGCGGCGGATGGCGGCTCCGGCCCGCCGCTCCCAGGCGTCGCGGAAGACGTAGCGGGCCAGCAGGAAGACCAGGGTCGCCCCGATGGTCGCCGCCACCACCACATAGAGGCTGGTCGCCACGATGCCGAACAGGAAGCCACCGGCGATGGTCAACCACACCGCGCCGGGCAGGGAAAAGGCGACGGCGGCCACATAGGCCCCCATGAAGACGGCCGCGGCGACCGCGTAATGGGCGTCGACCAGGGCGCGCAGGCGCTCGCGGTGGGCGGCCAGGGCGTCGAACGACAGCCAGTCCGCGGCGCCGGAGACCACGGCCACGACGGCGACGACGACGACCAGGCCGACGACGGCGCCCTTCGTCCAGGGACCGGCCTTCCAGGACTTGGCCGTCCGGGGCTTGGCCCGCTCTCGGCGAGCGGTGGAGGATGACGGGTGCGTGCTCATGAGACTTGAGGTAACATCGCCCCCGCCGCTCCGCGAATAAACTTCGCGTGAGGCGGTCGCGGCGCCATGGCCCCGGAAGGCAATTGACTTGCCCCTCCCGGTCGGGGTATACGGCGCCCTCTGATTTTCTCCGCCCCCTTGCCCCAGCGACCGCCTACAGCGTGGCGCGGCGTCGGGCGGGGTGGTTTTGTCGTTTTTGGAGTTGAGACAGTGAAGCGCACCTATCAGCCGAGTAAACTGGTCCGTAAGCGCCGCCACGGCTTCCGCAGCCGCAGCGCCACCGTCGGCGGCCGCAAGGTCCTGGCCAACCGCCGGTCCAAGGGCCGCAAGCGCCTGTCCGCCTAAGACGGACGGGTCGCGGACGGACGCCCGAGGGACTTGTCCATGGCTCCGGTGACCGTCGAACGGCTGAAGACCCGGCGGGATTTCCTGCGGGTCGCCGGTCAGCGCCGTAAATGGGTGACCCCCGGCCTCATCCTGCAGGCCGCGCCCACGCCCGGCGCCCCGCTCGGCCAAACGTCGAACGATCGGACGGCGTCGGCCCGGCGGGCGACCACGGATATGGCGGCGAACGCCCTTACGGAGCCGACTCCGCCCCTCGGGGCGCGGGTCGGCTTTACCGTGTCCAAGAAGGTCGGCAACGCCGTGGCCCGCAACCGGGCGCGGCGCCGCCTGAAGGCGGCGGCGGCGGACCTGATGCCGGATCTGGCGACGCCCGGCACCGACTACGTCATCATCGGCCGCGGGATGACCCTGGATCGCGATTGGAGCGATCTCCTGCGGGACCTGCGAACCGCCCTGACCCGGGTCCTGGATGCTCCGGTGGACGGCGGTCCGGCGGGTGGTCGCAAGGGCGGGCCGGACAAGGCGAAGCGGCGGCGCGGCAAGGGGCCGCGGACGTCCCAGGCTCAACCAGCGGAACGGACGGGCGGCCAGTGACTCCCTTGAAGCTCCTCCTGATCGGCCTGATCCGGGGCTATCAGTACCTGATTTCCCCGCTGCTGCCGCCCAGTTGCCGCTACGCGCCCACCTGTTCCAGCTACACCATCGAGGCCATCGGACGGCACGGCGCCTTGCGCGGCGGCTGGCTGGGCCTGCGACGCTTCCTGTCCTGCCATCCGTGGGGCGGATGCGGCCACGATCCGGTGCCGGATCGCTTTCCCGGCTGGTTCGCGCCCCGGCGCGGCGCGGAAGAAGAATCGCCGCCGCGAAATGATCCCTCGCCTTGCGCCCCCCATCACTGATATCCCTTTGCTCCGGCCAGCCGGCGCCCCGTTCCTGAAACCACGCGGACCGATCCATGCAGGACCAGAAGAACATCATCCTCGCCGTCGTCCTTTCCCTGGCGATCATCATGGGCTTCCAGTTCCTGTTCCCCAGTGATCCGCCGACGACGACGCAGCAGGCCGCCCAGACCCAGGCCGACGGCCAGACCGGCGCCACCCCGTCGGCGCCCGCCCAGCCGAGCAGCGACGTGCCGACCGCCGACGACGCCGCGCCGGTGTCGCCCGACCTGGGCGCCGCCCCGGCCCGCGACCGCGCCCAGGCGCTGGCCGACGACCCCCGCGTGACCATCGAAACCCCCGCCCTGTCCGGCTCCCTGTCGCTGATCGGCGCCCGCATCGACGACCTGACCCTCCGTCGCTATAACGTCAGCACCGACCCGGAGTCGGGCAAGATCACCCTGCTGTCGCCCAAGACCGCGCCGCGCGCCTACTACGCCGAATTCGGCTTCGTGCCGGGCGCCGACGCGGGCACCGTGCCGGGCAGCGACACCCGCTGGCGGGCCGACCGCGACACCCTGACGCCGGACAGCCCCGTCACCCTGACTTGGCGCAACGAGCGCGGGCTGAACTTCACGCGCAAGATCTCCGTCGACGAGAATTACATGTTCTCCATCGAGGACAGCGTCGAGAACACCGGCGTCGGCCCGGCCACCGTCTACCCCTACGGCCTCATCAGCCGCGGCTACCGCCCGACGACGCTCGGCTTCTACATCCTTCACGAAGGCCCCTTGGGCGTCTTCGACGGCACGCTGAAGGAAGTCGACTACGACGAGATGGAGGACGAGGGCCGCATCGAGAAGGCCACCACCGGCGGCTGGATCGGCATCACCGACAAATATTGGCTGACCGCCATCGACCTGGACAACGAAACGCAAAGCAAGGCGCGCTTCGTCCACTCCAGCAACGGCCACGGGCCGCGCTATCAGGTGGATTTCCTGGGCGGCGCCCTGACCGTCCGCCCCGGCGAAAGCGCCGCCACCAAGACCGACTTCTTCGCCGGCGCCAAGAAGGTCAGCCTGCTCGACCAATACGCCGAGGCTTACGACATCCCAAACTTCGACCTGGCCGTCGATTTCGGCTGGTTCTACTTCCTGACCAAGCCGTTCTTCTACGCCTTGCAGTTCCTCTATGGGCTGGTCGGCAACTTCGGCATCGCCATCATCTGCTTCACCATCTGCCTGCGCCTTTTGATGTTCCCGCTGGCCAACAAGTCGTTCAAGTCCATGAGCGCCATGAAGAAGCTGCAGCCGGAGATGAAGAAGATCCAGGAGCGTTTCGGCGACGACCGCCAGCGCCAGCAGCAGGAGATGATGGCCCTCTACAAGCGCGAGAAGGTCAATCCGGTGTCGGGCTGCCTGCCCATCGCCATCCAGATTCCCATCTTCTTCGCCCTCTACAAGGTCCTGTTCGTGTCGCTGGAAATGCGCCACGCGCCCTTCTTCGGCTGGATTCAGGACCTCTCGGCGCCCGACCCGACCAGCGCCTTCAACCTGTTCGGCCTGATCCCCTGGGACCCGCCGTCCTTCCTGATGATCGGCGTCTGGCCGCTGATCATGGGCGTCACCATGTGGCTGCAGCAGAAGCTGAACCCAGCGCCGGCCGACCCGGTGCAGGCCAAGATCATGATGTTCCTGCCGGTGGTCTTCACCATCATGCTGGCGGGCTTCCCGGCCGGTCTGGTCATCTACTGGGCGACCAACAACACCCTGTCGATGGCGCAGCAGTGGGTCATCATGCGCAAGATGGGCGTCTCGGCCTCTTAAGGAACCTGTCGCGTGCGTGACATCGAACGCCCTCAAGACGACGCGGAACTGGAGGCCGGGCGCCTCCTGTTCTCGCGCCCCTGCGTCTTTCAGTTGGGCGCCGTCAGCCTGTCCCAACTGCCTGCCACGACCCTGCCGGAGATCTGTTTCGCCGGTCGGTCCAATGTCGGAAAATCGAGCCTTATCAACGGCTTGACGGGACAAAACGCGCTGGCGCGCACCTCGGACACGCCGGGCCGCACGCAGGAACTGAACTTCTTTTCCCTGGACGACCGCCTGAGCGTCTGCGACCTGCCGGGCTACGGCTACGCGCGGGCGCCCAAGGACCGGGTCAAGAAGTGGACGTCCCTGGTCAAGTCCTACCTGCGCGGACGGCCCAACCTGCGGCGGGTGCTTCTGCTCGTGGACAGCCGTCACGGCATCAAGGACAATGATCGCGAGATCATGACCATGCTCGACGAGGCGGCGGTGAACTTCCAGGTCGTCCTGACCAAGGTGGACAAGCTGAAGGCCCATGAACTGGACCAGGTCCTGGAGCGGACCGCGGTCGATCTGGCCAAGCATGTCGCCGCCCACCCGGAAATCCATGCCACATCCTCGGCCAAGGGGAACGGACTGCCGGAGCTGCGCGCCGCCATCGCGGCGCTGGCCGCCGGCGTCTGACCGCCCCGCCCGCCGCCCACACATCGCGCCTTTTCCTAAAACGGAGCCGACGCATCATGGCCACCCCCCCGAAACCCTCCCCCGCCACCGAAGAGGATCGTGAGGCCAGTCTGCGCAAGGCCCGGACACTGTCGGCCGCGCTACCCTACATGCGCCAGTTCGCGGGCCAGACGGTGGTGGTGAAGTACGGCGGCCACGCCATGGGCGACCCGGCCCTGGCCGAAAAGTTCGCCGAGGACATCGTGCTCCTCAATCAGGTCGGCATCGAGCCGGTGGTGGTCCACGGCGGCGGCCCGCAGATCAAGAAGATGCTGGAACGCCTGAAGATCCAGTCGGAATTCGTCGACGGCCTGCGGGTCACCGACAAGGCCACCGTCGACATCGTCGAAATGGTCCTGGCCGGGTCCATCAACGCCGAGATCGTCACCGCCATCAACCGGGCGGGCGGCTTCGCCGTCGGCCTGTCGGGCAAGGACGGCAACCTGATCAAGTGCCGCAAGCTGCGGCGCACCAAGAAGGACCCCGACAGTTCCATCGAGACGGTCCTGGACTTGGGCTTCGTGGGCGAGGTGACGGAGGTCAACACCCACGTCCTCGAACAGTTCGAACAGTCCGACGTCATTCCCGTCATCGCGCCGATCGGCTATGGCGAGGCGGGCGAGACCTTCAACATCAACGCCGACAACGCCGCCGGAGCCGTCGCCTCTGCCCTGCATGCGACGCGCCTTTTGATGTTGACCGACGTCGCCGGCGTCCTGGACAAGCAAGGCAACCTGATCCCCGACATGACCGTTGAACAGGCGCGCCGCCTGATGACCGACGGAACCATCTCCGGCGGCATGATCCCGAAGATCGAAACCTGCCTGCATGCCGTCGAAAGCGGCGTCGAGGCGGCGGTCATCATGGACGGCCGGGTGCCCAACGCGGTGCTGCTGGAACTCTTTACCCCGCACGGCGCGGGTACCCTCATCCGCATGGACTAAGCGGCGATCAACGGAGACCGCATGAGCGATCACGGAAACGGCAAGAGCCTGGAAGACACCCTGAGCCATGTCGACACCTGGCTGTTCGACCTGGACAATACGCTCTATCCGGCGACCTCCAGCCTGTTTCCGCAGATCGACCGCCGCATGAAGGCCTTCATCGCCGACTTCCTCGACATGCCCGAGGCCGAGGCCTTCGTCCTTCAGAAGGCCTATTACCACAAGTACGGCACCACCCTGCGGGGCCTGATGCTGGAACACGGGCTGGAGCCGGACACCTTCCTGGACTACGTCCACGACATCGACCACG
>CAZFRK010000081.1:0-10372 GCA_964521375.1 uncultured Rhodobacterales bacterium | reverse complement strand
AAGGCGCGCCGCCTGGAACAGCGCGTGCGGATGTTGGAAGACGGCCTGCGGCGTTTGCGAGCCGCGGCGCCTGTCGCCGCGTCGCCGGTCACGCCGCCTCGGGAAGACACGGCTCGCGCCGACGCGCCGCGACCCGACGCCGCGAAAGGGGAAGCGCCTCCGGACGCCGCTCCGCCCGAGGACGCGCGGGGCGTGAATGACCCCTTGGCGCCGCCCCAGGCCCCCTGGATGGCGGATCGGACGACGGCGCCGCTCGGACAGGCCGCGCCCCAGGCCGCCGCGCCTCAGGCTTCCACGCCGCTGGTCGGTCGCCTGAAGGAACTGGACCTGACCCAGAATTGGCTGGTCTGGCTGGGCGGCGTCACCTTGTTCCTGGGCGGCGCCTTCCTGGTCAAGTTCTCCATCGACCAGGGATGGCTCAGCCCCGCCGTGCGCATCGCTCTGGCCATGGCGGTGGGCCTCGCCGCCGTCGTCGTCGGCCATCGTCTGTCCCGGTCGTCGGCGCCGGAGGCGCCCCCCTCCTCGCGCGGGGGCTGGCAGGTTCCCCAGGTGCTGGTGGGGGCGGGAGCCAGCATCCTGTTCGCCGCCACCTACGCGGCCTACGGACTCTATGACCTGATGGCGCCGCTGACCGCCTTCGCCGGGTTGGCCTTGGTGTCCGCGGCGACCGCCCTGATGGCCGTGCGGCATGGTCCCTTCGTGGCGCTCTTGGGGCTGGTCGGCGCGCTGGTGGTGCCGCTGCTGGTGCGCACCGACACCTCCAACGCCGCCGCCTTGTTCGCCTATCTGATCGTCATCGCGGCGGGCGCCGTCGCCTTGCTGCGGTGGCGGTCCTGGACCTGGCTGGTCTGGGTCGCCCTGGGCGGCCCGGTGGCTTGGGTCGTCGTCTGGCTGGCGGGACCCTTCACCGTCGGGGACGAAGGGGTCCTGGGTGTCACGCTTGTCCTCCTCTTCGGCCTGACCGTCGCCCTGCGTACCGGCCTGCCGGTCCCCGCGGCCCTGTCCGGCCCCCTGGAGACACCCGACGTTCGTCGCCTGATCCGCCTCGCCGCCGTGGTCGTGTCGCTGGCCGCCTGGGCGGTGGTCGCGGCGGCGGACTGGTCTCCGGCGGCGCTCGCCGTGCCGTTCGTCTTGGGGATCGCCTTCATCGCCGTGGCCTGGAAATGGTCGGATACCGTCCTGCCGCCGGTGGCCGGGGGCGTGCTCTTCCTGGCCGTCCTGGCGTCCTGGGCGCCGGACATCGGGGACGGCGGTTGGGGCATCGTCTCGCCGCGTCCCCCCATGCCGGACGAGCCCATGCGGTTCCTGGGCGTCGCCATCCTGGGCAGCCTGCTCTATGGACTGGCGGGCCTGGCGGCGGTGTTTCGTCGGCCCCTGGCCGGACGCTGGGCCATCCTTTCGACGGCGGTCCCGCTGCTGGCGCTCGCCGTCGCCTTCTGGCGCCTGAAGGCCGCCCTGCCCGAGTGGGGCTGGATGGCCGCCGCCCTGGTCCTTGGCGGCCTGCTGGCCGGGGCGGCCGATCTGGTGTCCCGGCGCGGGGGCAAGGGACGGCGGCCGTTGGCCGCCTACGCCGTCGGCGTTCTGGCCGCGACCGCCCTGGCGGTGACCTTCATGCTAGAGCAGGCTTGGCTGAGCGTCGCCCTGGCCATGCTCCTGCCCGCCGCCGCCTGGGTGGACGGACGGCTGCGCCTGAGCGCCGACGGGGTGCCCGGCCTTCGACAGGCGGCGCTTGTCCTCGCCGCGGTGGTGCTGGCGCGGCTGGCCGCCAACCCCTATGTGCTGGACTACCCGCTGGGCGGGTCCCTGCCGGAAAACTGGATCGTCTACGGCTACGGCCTTCCGGCCCTGGCCTTCGGCGTAGCGGCGCGATGGTTCCGCCGGGATCGCGACGACCTGACGGTGGCCGTCCTGGAAGCGGGCGGCATGGTCTTCCTGACGCTGCTCGTCACCCTGCTCATTCGCACCTGGATGGTCGGGACCATCACCCCGGTCGCCGGGCAGACCTTGGCCGAGGAGGGCGCGCGCACCGTTGGCTGGCTGGCGCTGGCGGTCGGCTTCCTGGCCGCCTATCGGCGGACGCCCCGGCCCATGCTCCTGTGGGGCGGGCGCCTGCTGATCCTTCTGGGGGGCTGGCACGCCGTCGCGGTTCAAGGGGTCTGGGACAATCCCTTCCTGACCGGCGCGCCGGTCGGCGCCATGCCGATCTTCAACCTGTTGCTCCTGTGCTTCGCGGCGCCCTCCCTGCTGCTGGGCGCCGCGGCCTGGCTGTTGGCGCGCGCCAAGGGCACCGGGCGGGGCGCGGCCTGGGACGGCAAGCTGGCCGGTGGCGCCGGGCTGGTCGCCCTGGGCCTGGGCCTTCTGTGGGCGACGCTGGAGGTGCGCCATCTCTTCGTCGGGCCGGTCCTGACCGGAGGCCCGGCTGGACCGATCGAGCTGTGGGCCTATTCGGCGGCGTGGCTGGTGATCGCCGTCGGCGTCCTGGTGGCCGGGGTGCGCACGGTGTCGGTCCCCCTGCGCTACGTCGGGCTTGGGCTGATCCTGGTGGTCGTCGCCAAGGTCTTCCTGATCGACCTGTCGCGTACCGATGGCCTGTGGCGGGCCTTGTCCTTCCTGGGGTTGGGCGTGGCCCTGGTCGGGGTCGGCTGGCTTTATCGGCGCTTCGTGGCGGCGGGGCCGGAGAGCGGCGTCGAAAAACCGCATGACGGCCCATAAATTTTCGGGGCCTTGACGGACCTCAGCGCGGGGGCGCGGCGTCGGGCTTAGGATGGAGACCGTTTTCATCCCAAGGCAGGAGGCCGCCATGCCGACCGTTCGTACTTCCGATGGCGCGGAGCTGTTCTACCAGGACCGAGGGCAGGGCCGCCCCCTGGTCATGATGCCGGGATGGGGCTGTTCGCGCCGCTTCTTCGACCGCAACGTCGAAGCCTTGTCCCAGGTTTGCCGCGTGGTGACGCCCGACTTGCGGGCGCACGGCGATTCGCCCGATATCGCCTATGGGCATCGCGTCTCGCGCTACGCCGCCGACATGAAGGACCTCATCGAGGCCCTGGACCTGGACGGCGTTGTTTTGCTCGGCTGGTCCATGGGCGCGGCCATCGCCTGGAGCTACATGGACCTCTTCGGCACCCTGCGTCTGGCCGCCCACGTCAGCGTCGACCAGTCGCCCCGCCAGTACTATTCGGAGACTTGGCGGTGGGGGCAACCGGGATGCTACGACGCCGAATCCCTGGCCATCCTCTCCACCCGCCTGGAATACGACGCCCCCGCCGTGGCCCGCGGCCTGGTCGGCGGCTGCTTGGGCGACACCTACCAGGCGACGCCGGAGGAGACCGAGGCCCTGGCGCGCGAGATCGACAAGTGCCCGCCCGCCGTGCGGGCCGAGATCATGGCCGACCACACGCACCTGGACTGGCGCGACATGCTGCCGCGCATCACCCTGCCGACCCTGGTCTGTGTTGGACGCCAGTCGAAGGTCTTCCCCTGGCGGGGCAGCGCCTACGTCGGCGAAACCATCCCCGGCGCCCGCACGGTCTTCTTCGAGCACAGCGGGCATATGCCGTTCTACGAGGAAGCCGATGCCTTCAACGGCGTCGTCGGGGACTTCGTGAGCGGGTTGGGGTGGCTGGCCGCCTGATGGGGGCATCGACGCGACGGGCGCCCTACCATTCGTAGCGGGTGCCGAGGACGAAGCTGTGTTCGGTCTGGTTCGACGAGACGGAGGGCGCGTAGGAGGCGAAGGCCTGCCAGTGGTCGTTGAAGGTCGCGGCGGCGCCAAGGTCGCCGACCAGGGTGTTGCGATCCTCGGCGGTGCCGTTGACGACGAAGTCGGGGCCGCCGCTGGCGAAGTGCAGGGTGCTGCTGTTGGCGCGGGAGCCGACATGGTGCTTCCAGGCCAGACCGGCTTGCGGCGTCACGCGGGAGCCGTCGCCGAAGGCCAGTTCGGTGGACAGGCGCACGCCCAGCCGCGTGCTTCCGGTCAGGACGGTATCGCTGGCGCGGCTCAGGTTGGCGGGTCCGGCGCCGGTTTCCGAGAAATTGCCCAGGAACTGCTGAAGGGCGGAGGCGCCGACATAGGGTTCGGCCCAAACGTCCTGGCCCAGCCGGAACGTATGGGCGGCCTCGGCGTTCAGGGACAGGGTGTTGTCGACATAGTCGGCGACCGCCGTCTGGACGAAGCCGCCGATCGCCAGGTCGCGGGTGCTGGAGGCGTCGATCCGGCTCCAGGCGGCCTGGCCGTTGAAGCGCCAATCGTCGACGCCGTATTCGGCGTACACACCGGCGGTGTAGGTGTCCGTGTCGACCCGCGACTGAATGTCCTTTTGACGGCTGCCGCCGTTGATGTAACCGAAGAAGGCGCCCAGCGTCAGGTTCGGGGTCAGGGCGGTGTCGTAGCCGCCGATGGCGCCGGCCCAGTCGTAGTTCGTCTTCGCCGAACTGCCGTCCCCGTCGATTATTCCGCGACCGCCGACCGCCTGGGTCCAGGCGCCGTTCTTGAACCGACCGGTGGAGGCGACGTTGGGCCTGTTGTCGGCGTTCATATTGAGCGCCATGTCCACGGGCTGGGGCGACCCGGCCCAATAGGCCTGGGAGAAGCCCGCGATTTCGGCGACGGATTGCGTCAATCCGGCCTGCCCGCCACGCGCTCCACCCGCCCTCAGATTGGCCAAGCGGCCCCCGACCTGCTGTCCGACCTGCTGGTTCAGGTTGACGTTGGTCTGCCGGGTCGTCGGATAGATGTTGCCCGACAACTGGGTGTAGGCCTTTTGCACGCCCGTCGAACTCAAGCCCAGGATGCTGTTGAGCAGGGTCCCGGCGTTGGGCAGGGACGTCAGGACGGCGGCGACGGACCGCTGGTTCGGCGTCGTGGCGATGTCGGTGTAGCCGCTCTTGTTGCGCTTCAGGGCCAGGGTGACGTCGTTGCCGGTGCCGCCCGTGTAGCTGACCGTGGCGTCGTAGAAGGCCAGCGCGTTGTTGATGGACCCGAAGGTGCCGGTGATGGCCGACGCGCCCTGATTGTCCAGGATGACCTGGGAATAGTCGGTGGCGGTATAAGCGCCGCTCACTTCGGCGATCGACAGGGTGGCGCCGCCGAGGTCCACGGCGCCGCCGACGATGACCTTGTCCATTTGCCCGTCGGTGCCGACCTCGATGGTCAGGGTGGAGCCGCCGTTCAGGGTGTAGGCGCCGCTGACGGTCTGGGTGCCGACCGAATTGCCCGGCGCGTGGGTGCCGCCCGAGGCGACGCTCAGGCTGCCCAGGGTTCCGGTTCCGCCGAGGGTGCCGCCGCTGGCGACCGTCGCCGTGCCGTTGGACATGGTCCCGTTGACCCGAACGGTGCCGCCTTCGGTGGACAGGGTGCCGGTATAGCCGCTCAGGTCGCCGGTCAGGCTGGTCGTTCCGGCCAGGTTGCGGATGCTGCCCGACCCGGTGATGGTCGGCGTGAAGGTGTAGGCGTCGTCGGTGTGGTTGAAGATGATGGAACCGGTGCCCGAGCCGAAGGCGAGGCCCGCGTTGGCGGTCACGGCGCCGCTTCCGACGGCCGTCTGGCCTTCCGCCGCGCCGATGATCAGCTTGCCGGTCGACCCGGCGTTGTAGCCGATGCGGAACTGATTGGACGCCAGGACCGAGGCGCCGTTCTGGACCGTGATGGTGCCGTTGCCCGTCGACCCCGCGTAGACGTTGCCCAGGAACGTCCCCGCGTTGGGGATGGAGGAGAGTTTGGTTCCCGCCCCGGTCAGAAGCAGGGTGCCGTTGATGCCGGAGTCCTCGCCGATGGCGACGACCGACGCGCTGGCCGTCGCGCCGTCGGACAAGCTCAAGGCGCCTTCATGGCCGTTGCCGTTGCCGTTGCCTCCCACATAGATGAGGAGGTGGGCATCCATGGTCGTGCCGGGCCCGCTCAGGCTCATGGTTCCGGTGTAGCCTTCGGCGCCGGTCACATAGAGGCCGTCCGCCTCCACGGTGGCTCCGTCCGAAATCGTGGCCGTGGCGCGACCGACGGTGAACCAGCCATCGGTATCGTTCCACGTCAAGGGCGTTCCGCTATGCGCCGTTCCGACCTTGAGCGACGATCCCGTCCCTTTGACGGTCAGGGTGCTGTTCTTATTTAGGTTCAGCCAGCCGGAGACCGTTTCCACCGCGCCGCCGTTCTCGATCGTCAAGGACCCGGTCGATGTCTCGGCGTGATCCTTGGCGCCGATGGTGATGCCGCTGGTGGCTTTCAGGAGGCTGCCGTTCCCGGTGACCTTGACGGTGCCCGAAGCGCCGGTCGTTATCGCGGCGTAGAGTTCCTTCGTCGTCACCGCGCCGCCGTTGGAAACGGTCAGCGATCCCGTGCCGTGATAGCCGATGACCGTCCAGCCGCTATTGCTGGTCCAGGAACTGCCCGCGCCGTCCACCGTGACGGTGCCGGTCGCGGTGGCGCCGGTGCCCACCCAGGCGTAGGGTCCCGGGGTACCCGAACTGCCGCTGGTCAGCTTACCGCCCGACGACACGGTCAGAGAGCCGTTTTGATTGTTTTCGTAGCCGACGAAGACCGACTCATAGGTTTCGGTCCCGGTGACGTTTCCCGTGCTGTTGTGGAGATCGAGATTTCCCGCATGGGCCAGAGGCGCGACCAGGAGGGCGCCGACCGCTACCGAGGTGCTCAAGGCACGCTTGTTCAGGTTCAGTTCAGGTAGGGTCTTCATGTGTGCTCCTCTGGCTTCTGATCGAGCTTAAGCTGATGCCGGGTCGTCGATCACCAAGTTGAAAGGGAAGCGGGGGAGGCTTGACACGCATTTGCATTTAAAAGGTCTTGGCGCCGCGAATGCGGATCGTCGGAAAAATGATATTTCGCATTTCTCATATTGGGAAGGGCGTCGGTTGTATTTAACGCAAATTTTATAGATCCAAGGTGACGGATTTGGGGATTCAAATCCTTTTGGAGAAATCCTCGTGGGGTGATCCACTTTAAGTTTATCTTCACGATCATGTCTTCTCGGCGTCTGTCCGGCTCCCGTGTCTTTCAGCTCGGAACGGCCCCTTGGGATCGTGGGGTCGCGGACGCCAGTCGAAGGTCTTCCCCTGGCGGGGCAGCGCCTACGTCGGCGAAACCATCCCCGGCGCCCGCACGGTCTTCTTCGAGCACAGCGGGCATATGCCGTTCTACGAGGAAGCCGATGCCTTCAACGGCGTCGTCGGGGACTTCGTGAGCGGGTTGGGGTGGCTGGCCGCCTGATGGGGGCATCGACGCGACGGGCGCCCTACCATTCGTAGCGGGTGCCGAGGACGAAGCTGTGTTCGGTCTGGTTCGACGAGACGGAGGGCGCGTAGGAGGCGAAGGCCTGCCAGTGGTCGTTGAAGGTCGCGGCGGCGCCAAGGTCGCCGACCAGGGTGTTGCGATCCTCGGCGGTGCCGTTGACGACGAAGTCGGGGCCGCCGCTGGCGAAGTGCAGGGTGCTGCTGTTGGCGCGGGAGCCGACATGGTGCTTCCAGGCCAGACCGGCTTGCGGCGTCACGCGGGAGCCGTCGCCGAAGGCCAGTTCGGTGGACAGGCGCACGCCCAGCCGCGTGCTTCCGGTCAGGACGGTATCGCTGGCGCGGCTCAGGTTGGCGGGTCCGGCGCCGGTTTCCGAGAAATTGCCCAGGAACTGCTGAAGGGCGGAGGCGCCGACATAGGGTTCGGCCCAAACGTCCTGGCCCAGCCGGAACGTATGGGCGGCCTCGGCGTTCAGGGACAGGGTGTTGTCGACATAGTCGGCGACCGCCGTCTGGACGAAGCCGCCGATCGCCAGGTCGCGGGTGCTGGAGGCGTCGATCCGGCTCCAGGCGGCCTGGCCGTTGAAGCGCCAATCGTCGACGCCGTATTCGGCGTACACACCGGCGGTGTAGGTGTCCGTGTCGACCCGCGACTGAATGTCCTTTTGACGGCTGCCGCCGTTGATGTAACCGAAGAAGGCGCCCAGCGTCAGGTTCGGGGTCAGGGCGGTGTCGTAGCCGCCGATGGCGCCGGCCCAGTCGTAGTTCGTCTTCGCCGAACTGCCGTCCCCGTCGATTATTCCGCGACCGCCGACCGCCTGGGTCCAGGCGCCGTTCTTGAACCGACCGGTGGAGGCGACGTTGGGCCTGTTGTCGGCGTTCATATTGAGCGCCATGTCCACGGGCTGGGGCGACCCGGCCCAATAGGCCTGGGAGAAGCCCGCGATTTCGGCGACGGATTGCGTCAATCCGGCCTGCCCGCCACGCGCTCCACCCGCCCTCAGATTGGCCAAGCGGCCCCCGACCTGCTGTCCGACCTGCTGGTTCAGGTTGACGTTGGTCTGCCGGGTCGTCGGATAGATGTTGCCCGACAACTGGGTGTAGGCCTTTTGCACGCCCGTCGAACTCAAGCCCAGGATGCTGTTGAGCAGGGTCCCGGCGTTGGGCAGGGACGTCAGGACGGCGGCGACGGACCGCTGGTTCGGCGTCGTGGCGATGTCGGTGTAGCCGCTCTTGTTGCGCTTCAGGGCCAGGGTGACGTCGTTGCCGGTGCCGCCCGTGTAGCTGACCGTGGCGTCGTAGAAGGCCAGCGCGTTGTTGATGGACCCGAAGGTGCCGGTGATGGCCGACGCGCCCTGATTGTCCAGGATGACCTGGGAATAGTCGGTGGCGGTATAAGCGCCGCTCACTTCGGCGATCGACAGGGTGGCGCCGCCGAGGTCCACGGCGCCGCCGACGATGACCTTGTCCATTTGCCCGTCGGTGCCGACCTCGATGGTCAGGGTGGAGCCGCCGTTCAGGGTGTAGGCGCCGCTGACGGTCTGGGTGCCGACCGAATTGCCCGGCGCGTGGGTGCCGCCCGAGGCGACGCTCAGGCTGCCCAGGGTTCCGGTTCCGCCGAGGGTGCCGCCGCTGGCGACCGTCGCCGTGCCGTTGGACATGGTCCCGTTGACCCGAACGGTGCCGCCTTCGGTGGACAGGGTGCCGGTATAGCCGCTCAGGTCGCCGGTCAGGCTGGTCGTTCCGGCCAGGTTGCGGATGCTGCCCGACCCGGTGATGGTCGGCGTGAAGGTGTAGGCGTCGTCGGTGTGGTTGAAGATGATGGAACCGGTGCCCGAGCCGAAGGCGAGGCCCGCGTTGGCGGTCACGGCGCCGCTTCCGACGGCCGTCTGGCCTTCCGCCGCGCCGATGATCAGCTTGCCGGTCGACCCCGCGCTGTAGGCGATGCGGAACTGATTGGACGCCAGGACCGAGGCGCCGTTCCGCACCGTGATGGTGCCGTTGCCGCCGGCCCCGGCGTAGACGTTGCCCAGAAAGTCACCGGTGTTGGGGATGGACGACATCTTGGTCCCGGAGCCCGTCAGGAGGATCGTGCCGGTCGTTCCCGAATCAACCCCGGCGGAGACCACGGACATGGAGGCCGTCGCGCCGTCCGAGATCGTCAGGTCGCCGTCGCCCCCGGCCCCGCCGGACCCGCCGACATAGAGCAGGAGGTGAGCGTCCATGGTGGTGCCCTGGCCGGTGACCGTCATCTTGGCCGCCGGGCTGCCGTCCTTGTCGTGGGTTTTGACGTGGACGCCGTCCGCTTCCAGGGTGGCGCCGCCGGAGACGGTGACGTTGCCGCCATTCGCGAACCAGCCGTCGGAGCTGTTCCAGTCGACGGGGGTGCCGCTGGTCTTGGTGCCGATGCGCGCCGCCGCGTCCTTTCCGGTCACGGTCATGGTGGCGCCGCTTTTCAGGTACAGGCCCTGATTCACGGTCTCCAGGGTGGCGCCGTTCTCGATACGGATGGTGGCGGTGGAATTCGTGCCGTAGCCGACATCGGAGCCGTCGGTCGCCTTGAAGGAGGTCCCGGCGCCGCTGAGAGTCATTCGCGCGGTGCCGCCGCTGCCATAGGCCAGATGCAGGTTTTTCGCCGTCGCTTTCGCCCCGCCGCTCATCTCCAGGGTCCCAGACCCCTCGCGTCCGACGACGAAGGTGTCGTTCGTGTCGGTCCAGGTCGTGTTCGGGCCGGTGACGCTGATGGCCCCCGTGGACCCGGTTTGATTGCCGAAAATCGTGTCGCGGTTGTTCACGCCGCCGACGCCGGTGTTCAGCGTCGTTGAAGGCCCGGCGACGATCTTGCCGCTTTGGCCGTTGCTGTCGCCGACGATGGTGATATCCCAATTTTCCGTGCCGGAAACCGTATGGGTGCTGTCACCGACGGTCAGGTTGGCGGCCAGCCCTGGAAGGGGAAGGAGAAAGAGAAGAGGCACCGCCGCGACGGAGGACGTGAAAGCGATCTTGTTCCAGCATCGTGAGCGAACCATCGGGGGCTCCTGTTTTGGCGGTCAAATAGGCTTGGGACAAAAGGGCCGCCACCGTCGAGGCAGTCTTAGATTACATCTGTACATGCATTTTAAGGTAGGGTGAG
>CAZFRK010000080.1:0-10489 GCA_964521375.1 uncultured Rhodobacterales bacterium | reverse complement strand
CCCGAACCAGCGGCGATGCCAGGGCGGTCCATCATCGTCTCCGGCGTCGCGACGCTCCATCATGCGTTCATGCCGCAGCCGCATGCGCTCCGGCAGGGCGGCCAGATCGCCGCGATAGGCGTGCATCAGGCCATGCCCCCGCCCGTTCAGCAGAGCGCCGTCACGGGCGTCGTACCACAGCTTCAGGACAGCGCCGCGCGGCGTCATCATTTCCAGTTCATAGACCCAGTCGCCATGGTCGCGGTCCAGCTCGGCCTCCAGCATCTCGCCGTCGAACTGGGCGTGGGCGCGGTCCAGGATGTCGCGCAGCGGCAGCACCGTGCCGGAGCGGACGGCCTCCAGGGCCTCCTCGTGGTCGTCGCGACCGCCATCGGCCAGGGCCGCCACGCCATGAAGGAGCGGCGCCGCGACCAGGGCGGCGATCAGCGCGCGGCGCACGGTTGTATGAAGGGTCGGACGGGTCATGGCTCCTCTTATAACGCGAATGACCTGAACAGGTCCTGAATTCCCTCTTCAGGTCGGGTTCAGGGAGCGCCGCGCATACTGGTCCCATCATCGCACGACGGGTCCGGCGCCCTCTTCGCACCGAAGCCGCCAAACCAGGAGACGACAGATGAAACGCATCCTTCTTTCCACCGCCGTTCTGATCGCGCTTGGCGGCGCCGCCCTCGCCCAGCAGATGACCCCCGCCGCGGGCATGGGGCCCGGCGCGGGCCAGGGCATGGGCCGGGGGGCGATGCTGCTGTCCCTGGACACCAACGGGGACGGCGCCATCTCGAGCGAGGAATTCGCCGCCCAGCGCCGGGCCATGTTCGTCCGGGGCGATGCCGACAAGAGCGGCACCCTGACGGTCGACGAGTTCATCGCCGGTGTCGGCAACGGACCGGCCATGGCCAGCGGCAACACCTTCCGCGACCAGCGCCGCGAACAGAACCGCGCCCGCATGTTCGACCTGATCGACGCCGACCATGACGGCCAGGTCACGCCCGCCGAATTCGACGCCCACCAGAGCCACAGCCCGATGCTGGCCCGCCTGGACGCCGACAAGGACGGCACCCTGTCGCAAGACGAACTGGCCGCCCTGTATCAGGGCCGCGGCCAGGGCATGCGAGGCCAGGGCATGGGCCAGGGCCAGGGTATGGGCCAGGGCCAGGGTATGCGCGGTCAGGGCATGGGCGGCCAGGGCCGGGGCAGCGGGCCGATGTGGAACTGACGTCCGCGTCCCCACCGCCAACCGGCGCCCGGGAAGCGCCGACAGACCGTCAGGGGCGGGTCG
The DNA here is from genome assembly GCA_964521375.1 of uncultured Rhodobacterales bacterium. Taxonomy (GTDB): domain Bacteria; phylum Pseudomonadota; class Alphaproteobacteria; order Rhodospirillales; family Rhodospirillaceae; genus CAZFRK01. The sequence goes on along the minus strand of CAZFRK010000080.1, from coordinate 9,213 downwards.
ATCCGATGGGATCGCCCGCCCCTGTCGCGTCCGCGCGCCGACAGGAGCATCGGTTCAGAGCCAGCCGTGCTTGGGCTTAAGCCGCCACGGGAGGTCCGACAGGCGTCCCCGACGCGCTCCGAGACGCAGAATATCTATCCCTGGTGCCGCGGCGGCGCTCAGCCGATTTCGCGGCGCTGATAGGCGGTCTTGAAGAGGTCCTTGTCGACCTCCTCCTCGAAAACGATGACCAACTCCGTCTTGACGCGGTCATCGGACAGGCCGTCGAAATGTACCCGCACCTGACCGGAACAATTGCGCTCCAACCATTCCTCGATGGTCTCGATGGACAGCACGGTTTTCAGGCGCAGGGCGATCGCTTGGGTTTCGGTCATGGAGGCAGCCTTCGCAAGGTATCTTCGCGGACGCACGGGACGCCGCTTACTGAACGAAGGTTACCATCCCACCCCGGCGCCGCCCTACCCACGATTTCATGACAGCGCCCAGCCCCTAATCCATGGTCACGACGCGGCATCCGCCATCGCCCGGATCGAACCGGCTCCGCCGCCCGGTGAAGCGATCAATGAGGGCGGCGACGGTCAGGCAGTGGGGCGTCGGCTTGACGGTGGAGAAGCCGCCCCCGGCCAACGCCAGCGGCAGCATCAACTGATCGGCGAGGTGGGCACCGGCGAAGGCGCCCGACGCCAGGTAACCGCGCAGGTCGCGCACCACCCCGGAGGCGATCTGTTCGGCGCTGGTCCCCAGCCTGCCGGCCCCGCTGGCGACCTCGGTGACATGCTCGAAGGCGGCCTCCAGAAGAAGGACGGTGCCCGGCCCTTCGTCGGGCGGCAGGTCGCGAATGGCGAAGGCGTCCTCCGGCCATCCCGGAAAGCCCTTGCGCGCCCCCGCCAACAGCCGCTCGGCGATGGAGGGGTTCAGGGCGGCGACCAGGACCTCGGCCCCTTGCCCGGTCGGTTCGCCCCGGTCGAAGGCCTGGAGCGGCGCCAGGGGGGCGGGCGTGATGTCGACCTCCAGCCGCCCGCCACCGCGCGGATAGAAGCCATGGCGGAGCAGGCGCGCCTCGACCTTCGGTCCCATGCGGTTGATGACCGGCAGAAAGGTCTTGTCCAGAAACTCGAAGGGCGGCGCCAGGGCGTTGTGCGTCCCCCCCTCGATGATCAGGCGCGAGGGCGCGGCGGCGGCGACCAGCGGCATGAGGACGGTTTGCAGCACCAGACCGGCGCTGCCCGCCGTGCCGATGGCGAAGCGGTACTCCCCCGCCGTCACCCGTCCGGGGCTGAAGGAAAATTCGGTCGCGCCGACGCCCACCCCGTCGCAGCGGGCGCCGCCGACGGCGCGGGCGGCCTCGACCGCCGTGACGTGCTGGCGCATCAGGCCCGGCTTCCGCCGTCCGCCGCGCGCATGGATCATGCGAAACGGCTCCCCCGTCAAAAGCGACAGCGCGCAGGCGGCGCGCACCACCTGGCCGCCGCCCTCGCCATCCGATCCGTCGATGGTCATCATGGGCTTACAAGGTCCAGAAAAAGGGCATTGGCGCGCTCCTCAAGGGCCCGCGGGTCCCGGTCGCGGCCCGCCGGAATCTCTCCGGCGCGGCCCAGTTCATCCCAGATCAAGGCATCGATCTCGGCCACGCGCAGGCCGTTGGAAGCCTCGTTCGTGCGCGCCTTCGCCGCCACCAAGTCGTCGATCCGGGCGGCCAGCGACGGACCGACGCCGCCGCCGGCCACCAGAGACGGCAGGTCCATGGGCGGGCGGCGCGACGGATCGCGACGAATGGCCCGGATGGCGAGCGCCGGACGCAGGGCATAGAAATAGCGTTTCACCGGAACGACGTCGTCCCCGGACAGCCACCGGTTGGCGGGGGTCCGGCCCAGGCTGGCGTAATGCAGAGCCATCGTACGGGGGTCGAAGACGGCGTCGGCGAGGGCGGCGAGCGCCCCCACCACCGGATGGTCGGGCCGATAACGCAGCGGGGAGTCGAGCCATTCGCTGACCACGGCGTTCGACTTGAGCAGCAGTTTCAGCGTCTTGCGGATATCCCAGCCGTTGAGGTCGATGTCGTCCTCGATCGGCGTTTCGATCACGTCCCGCCCCGGCGTCAGGGCCAGATACCAGTCGCGGGGCCGCGCATAGACGAACCGCACGTCGTAGTCGCTGTCGGGCGAGGGAAACCCCCAGGCCCGCGACCCGGATTCGACGGCCAGCAGAAGGCGCACGCCGTCCGCCGCCTCGATCCCGGCGAGGCGGGCTTCGATTTCCCGGCGGGGGCCGTCGGGAATCGCCGCGTGAAGCATCTTCGTCCCGGCCATGGGGCCACCTCTCGTGTCCGTCCGTCGTCCGACCTGATCACGGGGCGACGGACGGGTCCATCCCCTCCGTCGCCCCCGCCACCGCTGTCACCACCACCTTCACCATCGCCTGGGAGGCCCGCCGCCTCACCCCTTCACGCAGACCACCTGCTTCAGGGTATGGACGATCTCCACCAGATCGGCCTGGGCGGCCATGACGGCCTCGATGGGCTTGTAGGCCCGCGGCGTCTCGTCGATCACCCCGGCGTCCTTGCGGCATTCGACGCCTTCGGTGTCGTGGATATGCTCCTCCAGGCTGACCAGCTTCTTGGCCTTGGCGCGGCTCATCACCCGACCGGCCCCATGGGAGCAGCTTTCGAAGCTTTCGGCGTTGCCCAGGCCGCGCACGATGAAGGACTTCGCCCCCATCGAACCCGGGATGATCCCCATGGCGCCCCGGGCCGCGTGGACCGCGCCCTTTCGCGTCACCAGGACGGACTCGCCGAAATGGGTCTCCCGCGCCACGTAGTTGTGGTGGCAGTTCACGGCCTCCAGTTCGGCCTCGAAGGGCTTGTCGATCACCGACGCCAGGGCCTGGACGACGTTGCTCATCATCAGCCGCCGATTGAGCGCCGCGAAATCCTGCGCCCAGTTCACCGCGAAGACATAGTCGGCGAAATGCTCCGTCCCCTCGGGGAAATAGGCCAGATCCTGGTCGGGCAGGTTGATGAACCATTTGCGCATGTCCTGCTTCGCCAGCTCTATGAAGTAGCTGCCGATGGCGTTGCCGACCCCGCGCGACCCGGAATGCAGCATCACCCACACTCGGCCTTCGGTATCCAGGCACACCTCGATGAAGTGGTTGCCGGTGCCGAGGGTGCCCAGATGGCGGATGTTGTTGGTGCTCTTGAAGCGCGGATAGCGGTCGACCAGGCGATCGAATCGCGCCGCCACCGTCGCCCACGCCTCGACGGTGGCCGCCGGGAGGTCCTTCCACGACCCGACGTCCTCTTTCGCCCGTCCGGCGCTACGGCCATGCGGAACCGCCTTCTCGATGGCCAGCCGCAGGGCTTCGAGGCTGTCGGGCAGGTCGTCGGCCGTCAGCGAGGTGCGCGCGGCCATCATGCCGCAGCCGATATCGACGCCGACGGCGGCGGGAATGACCGCGCCCTTGGTGGGGATCACCGACCCGACCGTGGCGCCCAGCCCCACATGCACGTCCGGCATCACCGCCAGGTGACGGAAGATGAAGGGCATGCGGGCGGTCTTGCCCAGTTGCTCGACCGCGCCGTCGTCCACCGGCACGCCGCGCGTCCAGCTCTTGATCGGAACCCCGTCCTCGACGGCCTGATACTCATACACTTCGGTTGCCATGATGACCGATACTCCAGTTTCGGCGCGGTCGGCGACGAGGGAAGACGAGACATATCGCGCTGAGCTATCCGGTGCCCCGGAGGCGGACTCGAACCGCCGACATCCCTCGGTGCCGAGGGCGCTCTAACCTGTAGTCCCGTCGGCATTCGCCGACGTCCTTCTTTCGCTGTCGGCATTCGCCGACGGGTCCCCCAGGCAAGACATGGCGACGAGGGGATCGCGAGACGGTTCGGATGCTCTACCAACTGAGCTACGGGCCGAGACCCGGCCGGACTCGAACCGGCGACACTCTGTAGTCCCGCGGGCATTCGCCCTGCCTTGATGGGACGGCGGTCACACCTCCGTCGCCTCGACGACGCTCACCCAATCGCGCGCCTTGCCGGAGGCGAAGTCAGCGATGACGTCGAAGACGGCGTCGGTGAACCCGCCGACGTTCAGGATGTCGTCCCGACTCGGCGCCTGGGTCGTGCCGTAGGGCGCGATGTCCAGGCACACCAGCTTGGCCGACGGGTTACGGCGCTTCAGCCGCTCCCATTCGCGCAAGGTCGCCGTCGGCCCGCCGTCCGTCGCATCCACCCAGGAGGCGTTGTCGGACACCACGACCACCAGATCGACGGCGGCCCGCGCCTCGTTCAGATGGGCCAGGGGCGCCGAGACATCGGTTCCCCCGCCGCCGACGGCGGCCAGCGCCGCGGCGTTCGTCGCCACCGGCGCCCAAGGATCGAGCGCCAGGGGAACGACGCCGTGGTCGAACGGCAGGACGCGCGCCGCCCGGTTGCTCCGCAGCAGGGCCGCCGTCACCAGGGCGGCGACATCGACGCAACGCACCCGGGAGGACGCGCCGGGCCGATAGCCCGTCACCGGCGCCCCCATGGACCCGGAGACATCGGGGCAGACGACCAGCCGCCCGGCGACGGCGGGCACATGGGCCAACGCCGTGTCCAAGGCCGCCTCCAGGGCCGCCCGAATCCGGGGCGGCACGCCGTCGTCGACCGCCGCCAGCGCCATCCGAAGCTCGTGCGGCATCGGACGTACGCGGGCCAGGGTCTCCGGATCGGCCAGACGCGCGGCCACCGCCTCGGCGCAGCCGTCGACCCGGAAGGCGCCCCCGCGGGCCAGGGTGTTCAGGTTCATGCGCAACGCCCGCCACCCCATGCGCGGCGCCATCTCCGCCCACTGCTCTGCCGTCAGCGGAAAGGCGGTCAGCCATTGGAACGGCACCGGCGGCGGCGGTCGCCCCGGATCCCGCTTCCACGCCTCGAAGGCGGCGATCTCCCCGGGCAGGGCCGCGAGGTCGTAGGGACGCCCGATCAGCCAGCCGTAGAAAGCCCGGCGGCCCGCCGTCTCCGGCCTGGGGTGCGCCATCTTGACGATATCGGCCAGGCTGGGGTCGGTCCCGGTCGCCGCCGCCATCAGGTCGTCCAGCGACGCCCGTTCCAGCCAGCGCGTCACCAGCCGCTTCGGTCGACTGCCCAGGGACCGCCGCCCGACCTGACCGGAGCGCATGATCTGAACGAAGGCGCGCAGCATCCGGCCCGAGGTCACCACCCGACCGAAGACGCGCGGCGCCAAGTCCGGATCGGCGACGGTCAGATAGGCCGTGAGCAGGGCGGGCATGTCCTTCATGGCGCCACTGGTCCGGGCATGGACCGCCGCCTTGGCGACGAACAGCGGATCGCAGGCCCGCGCCGTCTCCAGGACATCGGCCAGATGGTCCCCGGCGGATCGGTAAAAGGTGTCGGACAGGGTGCCCGTCGCGGCGAGTTGGGCGAGTTTCGCCCGAGCCTCATGGGCATAGGCGGGCGTGTCCAGGACGGTGCGGGCGTCCGCCGCCGGAAGACGCCGCCGCTTGAGCCGTCCGAAAAGAGCCTTGGTCGCCATCGCTCCTGCTCCCCTGCTCCCGGCGCCGCGCCGCGCGCGGTCCGTCCCGGGCCGGGGCGACCGGCCCATTCCGGCCGCCCCGTCGTTTCGCATGCCGCCGGGCCGAAAAGGCTTCGTCCGCCGACACCTCCCCTACAGCAGGGGGCGTGCCAGTTTTCCGCGCGGACTGGCATTCGGATCACATGACCTTGAAAAAAAGCGTTTTTTATCTTTCGAAGGGATCAAGAGAGAGAATCGACGTTTCCTCCCAGCGCCAGGCCCTATAGACAAGGATTGGGTTTTATATTTTTCTATAAGAATGAAACCCGTCGTTGTCCTCGGCTTCCTCGGCACCACGCTCGACGCCGGCAAGTTCGGCCCGTCGCGCTGGCACAAGTGGCGCCCCTCCGTGGGGCTGACCATGCACGACGACCTGCGCGTCGACCGCTTCGTCCTGCTGCACGGCGGTCGCCACCAACGGCTGGCCGACGTGGTCGGCGACGACATCGCCTCCGTCTCGCCCGAAACCACCGTCGAGCGGCACCGCCTGGACTTCGCCAACGCCTGGGACTTCGAGGAGGTCTACGGCAAGCTCCTCGACTTCGCCCGCGCCTACCCCTTCGACCCGGAGGCCGAGGACTATCTGGTCCACATCACCACCGGCACCCACGTGGCCCAGATCTGCCTGTTCCTCTTGACCGAGGCCCGCTTCCTGCCCGGCAAGCTGTTGCAGACACGGCCCAACGGCGGCCGCCCCGACCCCGCCGGAAGCTGGGACGTCATCGACCTCGACCTGTCGCGCTACGACAGCATCGCCACGCGCTTCGCCGCCGAGGCGGCGGACGGCAGTTCGTTCCTGAAGTCGGGCATCGACACGCGCAACGCCGCCTTCAACCGCCTGATCGACGAGATCGAGCAGGTGGCCGCGCGGTCCAAGGCGCCGATCCTCCTGACCGGACCGACCGGCGCCGGGAAGAGCCATCTCGCCCGCCGCGTTTACGACCTGAAGCGGCAGAAGCATCAGGTGAAGGGCGCCTTCGTCGAGGTCAACTGCGCCACCCTGCGGGGCGACGGCGCCATGTCCGCCCTGTTCGGCCACCGCAAGGGGGCCTTCACCGGGGCGACGGCCGACCGCCCCGGCCTGCTGCGTGCCGCCGACACCGGCATGCTGTTCCTGGACGAGATCGGCGAACTGGGCCTCGACGAGCAGGCCATGATCCTGCGCGCCATCGAGGAGAAGCGGTTCCTGCCCGTCGGCGCCGACAAGGAGGCGGCGAGCGACTTCCAGCTGATCGCGGGCACCAACCGCGACCTGACGCGGGCCGTCGCCGAGGGACGCTTCCGCGAGGATCTGCTGGCCCGCCTGTCGCTCTGGACCTTCGACTTGCCCGGCCTCGCCGACCGCCGCGAGGACATCGCCCCCAACCTCGACTACGAACTGGACCGCTTCGCCGCGCGAGAAGGCACGCGCGTGACCTTCAACGCCGAGGCCCGCGCCCGCTACCTGCGCTTCGCCACCGCGCCGGAGGCCCGCTGGAGCGGCAACTTCCGCGACCTGGCCGCCAGCGTCACCCGCATGGCCACCCTCAGCCCCAAGGGCCGCGTCGACACCTCCGCCGTGGAGGCCGAGATCGCCCGCCTGAGCCGCCAATGGGCCCCCGTCGCCGAGACGCCGGGGTCCCGCGATCCGGCGGGTCCCGCCGCCTCGGCGACGGCGACGGACACCGGGGCGGCGGCGACGGCGGCGCTCCTCCCCCTGCTCGGCGCCGCGCGGCTGGAGACCGTCGATCCCTTCGACCGCGTGCAACTGGCCCATGTGGTCGCCGTCTGCCGGGCCAGCCGCACCCTGTCGGACGCCGGACGCACGCTTTTCGCCGCCTCGCGCAATCGCAAGACGTCGTCCAACGACGCCGACCGCCTGCGCAAATACCTCGACCGCTTCGGCCTGACCTGGCGCCGGGTCACGGGCCTTGAGGCCGAGCCGTCCGAACCGGGCGAGGTGTGACACGAACACCGCCAATCCCCAAACGCACGAAGGCCCCGGAACCGTTGGGTTCCAGGGCCTTGGAGTGGCGCGCCCGAGAAGATTCGAACTCCTAACCTCCTGATCCGTAGTCAGGTGCTCTATCCAGTTGAGCTACGGGCGCATCGTGTTTCGGCGTCTGAGGTGGGGGGCGGTTCCCCCTGCCGAGGCCCGAGGTGATACCTATCCAGCGGAGCCTTGGCAAGGGAAAAAATCCGGGGCCGTCATTTTTCTTTCGCGACCGCGCGACGGCGCCCCCTTGGCGCCCGAACCCGCCGCGCGCCGCCGCGTCCCGCGCCGCCCGCGGTCGCCCTACTCCGCCGCCAGGCAGTGGCGCAGGTCGGCGGCCAGGGTCCGCATCAGGGCGGCGTATTGGCCGCTGCCCTGGGCCTCGGCCCGGCCCAGGGGGTCGAGGCGCGAGACGGCGACGCCGGTGGCCTCGGCCAGACGCTGGGCCAGTTGGTCGGACACCTGGGGTTCGCCGAAGATGCAGCGGGCCTTGGTCTCCTCGACGCGGGCGCGCACCTCGGCCATGTGCCGGGCGCCGGCCTGCTGGCCCGGCGCCAGGGTCAGAGCGCCGACGGCGGACAGGCCGTAGCGGTGTTCCAGGTAGTGGTAGCCGTCGTGGAAGACCAGAAACGGCACCCCGCGCACCGGCGCCAGGGTTTCGGCCAGCTCGGCGTCCAGGGCCTCCAGGGCGGTCACCTGCCGCGCGGCGTTGGCGGCGTAGGTGGCGGCGTGGGCCGGGTCGGCCTCGGCCAACGCCTCGGCGATGGCCCGCGTCCAGGCGACGGCGTTGCGCGGGTCGAGCCACAGGTGCGGATCGAGCGGCGCGTCGCCGTCGACATGATAGGCGTGGTCGGCGTCGGGATCGGTCGCGGACGCTTCGTCATGGGCCGCCTCGGCCTCGTGATCGTGATCGTGATCGTGGTCGGCCTCGTGCTCGTCACCATGCTCTTGGTCATGATGCTCTTGGGCATGGGCGTCCTCATGGTCGTGCGCGTCGCCATGATCGTGATCGTGAGCCCCCCAGAGCGCCCCTTGCCGCTGCGCCAGACGGGTCACGCCGGGCACGGAGTCCAGGCGCACCACGCGGGCCTCGGCGGCCACCTGATCGAGGACGCCGGGCAGGAAGCTTTCCAGGCGCGGCCCCACCCATACGACGACGCGGGCGGTCGACAGGGCGGCGGCGTCGCTGGGCCGCAGGCTGTAGCCGTGCGGCGAGGCCCCCGGCGGCACCAAAAGGCGCGGCTCGGTCACGCCCTCGGTGACGCCCGCCACCAGCCCCTGCACGGGCAACAGGGAGGCGACGACGCCGATGCCCTCCTTGGCGGCGGCGGGGTCGGCGGCGCGTGCGGGCAGGGCGAGGGCGCTTAGGACCGGAAGCAGACACGCAATGCGGAAAAGGATCGGCGGCATGGGGCACCTGTGAAATGATGGGGCTTCGCGGATAGGGCGGACGACAGCCGCCTGGACATGATGAACGTTATAACATATCTTTATTGCGACGCAACACCCACCGTGGATTCCCCGATGCCCTCCCCCGCCTTCCCCTCCGCCGACCATGATCACGACGCCTGCCGCGTCGGCGCCCTACGCCGCGCCGAGGACCTGTGCGCGGCGCGGGGCGGGCCCCCGGCGCCCCCGCGGCCCCCCGGGCGGGGTCTA
>CAZFRK010000079.1:0-10614 GCA_964521375.1 uncultured Rhodobacterales bacterium | reverse complement strand
CTCCCAACTGGCGGCGAACCTCTGGCGCAGCAGGTCGATGTCGTAGCGGACCTCCTGCGCCGCCTCCAGGACCGCGTCGTAGGGAAAGATCAGGGCGGCGGCGGTGTAGCTGATGAGCGCCTCGCGGGCGCGGCGGCGGGCCTCCGGCGTGGTCAGGCGGGCACCGGAGAGCTGTTGCTCCACCTCCTCCATGGCGTCCAGGCGGGCGACCAGACGGGCGGTCAGGAAGCGGGCGCTGGCGGCGGGCAGGGCGCGCGATAGATGAAGCGCCCGCCCCTCGGGGTCCCAGACGAACGGCCCGGCGGTGGTGGCGTCGGGCAGGACACGCCGCACCGTGACCTTGTGCCGCTGCTCCAGATGATGGAGCAGGTCGGCCAGAAGCAGGCCGCCGGAGCGGTCGATGCGCCAGCGCAGGCGGTCGGCGGTTTCCTCCAGGCCGGGGAAATGGTTGCCGTGCTGGTCGAGCAGGTCGTCCACCTGTCGCGCCGGAGAGGTTTCCGGCCCTTCGCCGCTGCCGCTGTCCAGGAAGCTGAACATCTCGGTCGCGATGTCGGTCAGTGACCGGCTGTCGCCGACCAGGGTGCCCAGGAACCGCTGGCGCTGGGCGTCGTCCATGTCGCCGTAATCCTGAAGGATCTCGGCGAAGGAGCGGATGGAGGTGATGGTGGTCAGGATGCGGTGGCTGGCCTGGGCCAGGAAGGGGTCCTGGCTGACCCGCTCCGACAGCGCCTCGACGTGCTCCGACAGGGCCTCGACCTTGTCCTCGCCACGCCGATAGGCGGCGTAGAGGCTCAGGAACGATTGCAGCAGGTGCGGCGCGACGCCCATCACCGTCGGCAGGGTGTCCAGATCCAGCGGGGCCTCGGCGAAGACCGGGTCGGCGGCGGCGCCCCGCAGCTCGGCCAACAGCCGTCCCTCCGCCGTGCCCGTCAGGTCGCCGGGTGGCAGGTCCAGGGCGGCGGCCAGGCGATGCAGCAGGCCCCCGGCGATGGGGCGGCGGTTGTGCTCGATCATGTTCAGGTAGGCGGGCGAGATGCCCGCCGCCTCGGCCAGGGCGACCTGGGTCATGGCGCGGGCCTTGCGCGCGGCGCGGATGCGGTGGCCGACGGGTGGCGCGCGGCGGTCGGCGCGGCTACCCTTCGCGGTTGCGGGAACGGTCTGCCGATACACGCCTTTTTCGCCCCCGCCGGGGCTGTCCTGGGGGTGGCGCGAGGGTGGCCGAGGGGGCATGGATTTCACACTTTCACAATTTTGTGCGATGCGTTTGCGTTATTTTTTCAAAATTTTTCAATAGTGACAAGGGCTTGTTGATTCGTTTTCTGCCCGCGCTCATACTTGGAACCGATCAAGAAAGCGAAAAGCTTCTGGTTTTGCTAAGGGACGGCGCGGCGGCACGTGGCCCCGCGCCAGTGGAAACGTCCAACGAATGGAGGGCCGACGCATGTCGGACAAATTCATCCTGCCCAACTTTTCGCGTCGCGGCGTCCTGAAGACGTCCGCCGCCGCCGCCGGCGTGGCGATCGCCACGCCGACCATCCTGTCGAGCAAGGCGTTCGCCGCCTGCGGAAATTTCCGGAACGATCCGGGCAGCGCCAAGACGGTGAAGATCGGCTTCAACGTCCCGCAGACCGGGGCCTACGCCGATGAGGGCGCCGACGAGCTGCGCGCCTACCAGCTGGCCGTGAAGCACATCAACGGCGAAGGTGACGGCGGCATGCTGAACACCATGAAGCCGCTGACGCTGAAGGGCAACGGCGTGCTGGGCAAGAAGCTGGAGTTCGTCACCGGCGACACCCAGACCAAGTCCGACGCCGCCCGCGCCTCCGCCAAGCGCATGATCGAGAAGGACGGCGTGGTCATGGTGACCGGCGGCTCCTCCTCGGGCGTGGCCATCGCCGTGCAGTCGCTCTGCCAGGAGATGGGCATCATCTTCATGGCCGGTCTGACCCACTCCAACGACACCACGGGCAAGGACAAGCGCCGCTACGGCTTCCGTCACTTCTTCAACGCCTACCAGTCCGGCGTGGCCCTGGGGCCGATCCTGAAGGAGCGCATGGGCACCGACCGCCGCGCCTACCACCTGACGGCCGACTACACCTGGGGCTGGACCCAGGAAGAGTCGATCAAGAACACCACCGAGGGGCTGGGCTGGGAGACCGTGGCCACGGTCCGCACGCCGGTCGGTGCGGGCGACTTCTCCCAGTACATCACACCGGTCCTGGACTCCGGCGCCGACGTGCTGATCCTGAACCACTACGGCGGCGACATGGTCAACTCGCTGACCCAGGCGGTTCAGTTCGGTCTGCGCGACAAGCAGGTGAACGGCAAGAACTTCGAAATCATCGTTCCGCTGTTCTCCCGCCTGATGGCGCAAGGCGCGGGCGACGCGATCAAAGGCATTCCGGGCACCACCAACTGGCACTGGTCGCTGCAGGACGCCGGGTCGCAGGCCTTCGTCAAGTCCTTCGGCTCCGAATACGGCTTCCCGCCGTCCCAGGCGGCGCAGACCTGCTACGTGCAGACCCTGCTGTGGGCCGACGCCGTGGAGCGCGCCGGGTCCTTCAACCCCGAAGGCATCATCAAGGCGCTGGAGGACTTCGAGTTCGACGGCACCGGCAACGGCCCGACCCTCTACCGCGGCGCCGATCACCAGTGCTTCAAGAAGGTTCTGGTCGTGCAGGGTAAGGAACAGCCCTCCAGCCAGTTCGACCTTCTGGAAGTGGTGAAGGAAGTGGACCGCGAGACGGTCACTTACGATCCGGCCATGTTCGGCGGCGAACTGGGGCCCTACTGCTCCTAAGCCCAAGACCGAACCGAAACGGGATGCCGGCCATGCGGGAAACCGCGTGGCCGGCGCCTCCGACCCTACCCTTGCGAGAAGCTCCGGACCCATGGACGCAATCGTTCTTCAGATCCTCAACGGACTGGACAAGGGCGCGGCCTATGCCTTGATCGCCCTCGGCCTGACCCTCGTTTTCGGCACGCTCGGCGTGGTGAACTTCGCCCACGGCGCGCTGTTCATGCTGGGCGCCTTCGTCGCCGTCGCTCTTCAAAGCCTCCTGACCGTGTCCCAACGGATCAAGGACGAGAGCGTCACCTTCTTCGACGCCTACAAGGAAGTCCCCTACCTGGAAATCTGGTTCGGGGATTTCGGGACGGCCCTCATCGACTGGGTGGTGCCCTTATCCATATTGCTCGCCATTCCGGTGATGCTGTTGATCGGCTACGTCATGGAACGCGGCCTGATCCGGCATTTCTACAAGCGTCCGCACGCCGAGCAGATCCTCGTCACCTTCGGCCTAGCCATCGTGTTGCAGGAAATCGTCAAGGCCGTCTTCGGCGCCAACCCGGTGCCGGTGAGCGCGCCCGACATCCTGTCCGGCACGGCGCCCATCGGCGACGCCATCGGGCTGGGCAGCGCCGTGGTCTATCCGTGGTGGCGCATCGTCTACTTCCTGACGTCGCTGGGCATCGTCGGCGCCGTCTTCGCCTTCCTGCAGCTGACCACCTACGGCATGGTGGTGCGCGCGGGCATGGCCGACCGCGAGACGGTCGGGCTGCTGGGCATCAACATCCAGAAACGCTTTACCCTGGTGTTCGGCATCGCCGCCGCCGTGGCCGGTCTGGCGGGCCTGATGTACACCCCCATCCTGCCGCCCAACTATCACCTGGGCATGGATTTCCTGGTTCTGTCGTTCGTCGTCGTCGTGGTCGGGGGCATGGGGTCTCTGCCCGGCGCCGTGGCCGCCGGGTTCCTGCTGGGCATCCTGCAATCCTTCGCCTCGATGAACGAAGTCAAACAGATCATCCCCGGTATCGACCAGATCATCATCTACCTGGTCGCCGTCGTCATTCTGCTCGTCCGGCCGCGCGGCCTGATGGGCCGCAAAGGGGTGATGGAGTCCTGACATGCAGAACATTTCGCCCCGCAACGACCTCATCATCATGGCCCTCTTCGCGGCCGCGGTGCTGACCATGCCGGTCTGGCTGGCGCCCTTCGGCGCCTCCTATCCGGACCTTCTCCAGAAGTTCGCCATCTACGGCATCTTCGCCATCGGCTTCAACATCCTGTTCGGCCTGACCGGCTACCTGTCCTTCGGTCACGCCGCCTTCCTGGGCGTCGGCTCCTATTCGGCGGTCTGGGCGTTCAAGCTGTTCACCATGAACGTCATTCCGGCCATCCTGTTCGGCACCCTGATGGCGGGCCTGCTGGCCGTCGTCATCGGCTTCATCTGCCTGCGCCGGTCGGGCATCTATTTCTCCATCCTGACCCTGGCCCTGGCCCAGATGTCCTACAATCTGGCCTATTCGGTGCTGACGCCGATCACCAACGGCGAGACCGGCCTGACCCTTGCCCAGAGCGACCCGCGCATCCTCGACCCCGCGGTCGAGGGCGGCGCCCTGCCGACGACCGAGCTGTTCGGCCTGCCCATGACCGGGTTCTCGGGCTTCTACGTCTGCGCCGTGGTCCTCATCCTGGCCTTCTTCTTCTCGCTGCGGGTGTTCCATTCGCCCTTCGGCCTGAAGCTGCGCGCCATCAAGTCCAACCAGAACCGCATGATGTACACGGGCTACAACACCCGTCCCCACCTGCTGACCGCCTTCATCATCTCGGGCATGTACGCCGGTCTGGCCGGGTCCCTGCTGGCCGCCACCGACCCGCTGGCCGGGGCCGAGCGCATGCAGTGGACGGCGTCGGGCGAGGTGGTGCTGATGACCATCCTGGGCGGCGTCGGCACCTTGGTCGGTCCGCTGCTGGGCGCCGGTCTGATCAAGTACTTCGAGAACATCTTCTCGGCCGTCGGCGACCAGTCGCTGATGGACACCTTCAGCTTCCTTCCGGGGTGGTTGCAGGAGTTCGTGGTGACCATCTTCAGCCCCTTCGTGGGCGAGGGCTGGCACCTGACGCTGGGCGTTCTGTTCATGCTGGTCGTCATCTTCCTGCCCGGCGGCATCATCGAAGGCATCCGCCGCCTGACCGGCTTCGTCCGCCGCCTCGCCTCCGGAGGGCGCTCCTCCGACGGCAAGCTTCATTCGGCCGAGGGGTAATCCGCCATGAGCAACACCGTTCTCGACGTTTCGGACGTCCAGTTGAGCTTCGGCGGCCTGAAGGCGCTCAACAACATCAACCTGCAGATCGAGGAGGGGAAGACCCACGCCATCATCGGCCCCAACGGGGCGGGCAAGTCGACCCTTCTCAACACCATCATCGGGCGGCTGGTGCCCGACACCGGCTCGGTGATCTTCAACGGCGAGTCCATCACGGGAAAGCAGCCGCATGAGATCAACCAGATGGGGGTCGTGCGCGTCTTTCAGACGCCGGAGATCTTCCCCGACCTGACGCTGTTGCAGAACGTCATGGTTCCCGCCTTCGCCAAGAAGGAAGGGTCCGTGAAGTACAACTTCTTCCGCAGCATCTTCGCCGAAAAGGAGGTCCGCCAGGAGGCCGAGGACGTGCTGACGGACCTGGGGCTTCAGGACCAGATGCACCGCAAGTCGGCGGATCTGTCGCGCGGCGACAAGCGGCGCCTGGAGATGGCCATGAGCCTGATCCAGCATCCCCGGCTGCTGCTGCTCGACGAACCGACGGCGGGCATGTCGCGCGCCGACACCAACCGCACCATCGACATCTTCAAGCGCATCAAGGAGCGCGGGATGACGAAGGTCATCATCGAACACGACATGCACGTGGTGTTCTCGCTAGCCGACCACATCACCGTGCTGGCCCAGGGCGCCATCATCTGCTCCGGCCCGCCGGAAGAGGTGAAGGGGAACCCGAAGGTCCAGGAAGCCTATCTGGGAGGGGCGCATCTATGAGCGAGCTTGGAGTCAACTTCGACGGCGGCAAGGCCCCGGGCATCCAGCCGGTCAAGGCCCGTGGCGCCGACCCGGCCTTCTTCTCGGTCTATGACGTCCACGCCTATTACGGCGAAAGCTACATCGTCCAAGGCGTCAGCTTCGACGTCCGCGAGGGCGAGATCCTGGCGCTTCTGGGGCGCAACGGCGCGGGCAAGACCTCGACCTTGCGGACGCTCGCGCGGCTGGACAATCCGCAGCTTCGCCACGGCGAAATCTGGCTGGATCACAAGCCCCTGCACAGCATGCAGGCCCATGAGGCGGCCAAGAACGGCATCGGCCTGGTGCCGGAAGACCGCCGCATCATTCCCGGCCTGACCGTGGAGGAGAACCTGATCCTGGCGCAGATCGAGCCGCCCATCGGCTGGTCCATCGAGCGCATCTACGAACTCTTCCCGCGTCTTGGGGAACGCCGCAACCAGGAAGGCGTGACCCTGTCGGGTGGCGAACAGCAGATGCTGGCCATCGGGCGGGCTCTGGCCCGCGACATCAAGATGCTGCTGCTCGACGAGCCCTACGAAGGTCTCGCCCCGGTGATCGTGCAGGAAATCGAGCGCACGCTGGAAAATGTCAAGAAGCTGGGCATCACCACCATCATCGTGGAACAGAACGCCATCGCCGCCCTTCATCTGGCCGACCGCGCCATCATCATGGACATGGGCGAGGTGGTCTTCGACGGCTCGGCGCAGGAGGTTCTCGACAACGAGGACCTGCGTCACGAATACCTCGCCATCTGAGGATTTTTGGACGGCTTGGTGTATGCCCAAAGGCCCGCTTCCAGCGACGGAAGCGGGCCTTTACACTTTCGGGAAAGAAAGGACGGAAGACCAATAAGGGGGGAGCCTTCATGGCCTACCGGCATATTTTCGTTCATCTCGACAGTTCGGCCCATTGCGAGAAGCGCATGGTCATGGCCCTGATCCTGGCCCGTCGCTTCGGCGGCCATGTGACGGCGGTGTTTTCGCAGATCGACGGCGTGGTGCCCTATTACGGCCTGCCCGAAGGGACGCCCAAGACCACCGCCGATACCGGGGCCTGGGTCGTCGACGCCTTCGCCAAGCGGGCGCGCGACGCGGAGGTGCCCTTCGACGCCTTCGTCGCCGCCCTGGGCGGCGCCAACCGGGTGGTCAAGGAAACCACCGAGGCGGCGCGGCACGCCGATCTCGTCATCCTCGGCCAGCACGACCCGGACGGCGGCAACGGCGAAACGCCCGAGGATCTGGTCGAGCATGTCCTCCTGGAATGCGGGCGCCCGGTCCTGGTAATGCCCTACGCCGGGATCTTCTATCAGACCGGCACGCGCATCCTCATGGGCTGGAACGGCACCCGCGAGGCGACGCGGGCGCTCAACGACGCCATGCCGCTGATCGAGACCTGCGAGGCGCTGCACCTGCTCTCCGTCAGCCCGCCGCGCGACCTGACGACCCCCATGGAAGAGACGCACGCCCAACTCCTCCATCACCTCAAGGTCCATGGCGTCGAGGCGGAGGCCCACCGCGAGCCGAAGACGGACCAATCGGTCGCCAACATGCTCGTTTCGCGCGTGACCGATTATGGATGTGACCTCCTGGTCCTCGGCGGCTACGGTCATTACGGCTTTCCGATGATCCTGCGCGGCGGGGTCACGCGGGGACTATTGCAGCAAATAACCGTTCCGACTCTTCTGTCCCATTAGCTGGGCGCGGTGGCCTTGCGTTTCGTCCTCCCCGTTCATGGCGGAGCCGCCGCGCGATTCCCGCCGTCGCTACCGACCGGGCGTCCTCCGGTGGGGAATGACGGCGCGGCGGTGAAAGTGAAACGCTTTTGACTCCTAAGTGACTCATTTTTGGCGTCGGACCGGGCGCGCGACTCCCTTTGGGACGCGAGGTCCCTTGGAGTCGCTTCCGCACCACCTGAAAAGGCTTCCTGGTTCTCGGCTCGCGGGCATGAATAAGAATAGAAATCATAGAATTATTGTAGTGATTGGGGGGTTCGTGGCCTTTGTCGGTAACGAAGAGGTAATTACTCCGTGATGAGCCTGGGTGGCCTTGCAGAATCTCCATAGACGCGGCGGCATTCCGGTGGTGCAGGGGCGTTTTGCTTCTGTACGGATATTCTCAAGCTCCGGGGCGTGTGGCTGTCTCAATCTGCCTGAATTATCGGCATTCTCCACCGGGGGGTTCTTTTTTCGTCAAAATGCTCTAAGCTAAGGTCAGCTATTCGCCGGACGCATGAGAGTTGGCATGCGCCCGGACGCTATCCGAAGCGCCGCCGCGAGAGCGGCCTTCGTCTTGGGTTGAGAGGCATGAGGAGACCGTAATGCCGGCCATGGCCGAAACGGCGGGCGCCGCCAGTTCCCCGGTAGAGGGAACGGTCGAGGACAGCGCCTTCGTCCGCTTCCGGGACGTCCAGAAGAGCTACGACGGCGAGACCTTGGTGGTGAAGGGGTTCAACCTCGACATCGCCCAAGGCGAGTTCATTACCCTCCTGGGGCCGTCAGGGTCCGGCAAGACCACCTGCCTGATGATGACCGCCGGGTTCGAGGTGCCGACCCACGGCGACATCCTGCTGAAGGGGCAGCCCATCAACACCATGCCGCCGCATAAGCGCGGCCTGGGCATCGTCTTCCAGAACTACGCCCTGTTCCCGCACATGAGCGTGGCGGAAAACCTGTCCTTCCCGCTGGAAGTGCGGCAGTTGTCCGCCGCCGAGCGCGAGGCCAAGGTCGATCGGGCGCTGGAAATGGTGCGCCTGGAAGGCTTCGGCGACCGGCGTCCGGCGCAATTGTCGGGCGGCCAGCAGCAGCGCGTGGCCCTGGCCCGTGCCCTGGTGTTCGAACCCGACCTGGTGCTGATGGACGAACCCCTTGGCGCGCTGGACAAGAACCTGCGCGAAGAGATGCAGCTTGAGATCAAGCACATCCACGAGACGCTGGGCGTGACGATGATCTACGTCACCCACGACCAGTCCGAGGCCCTGACCATGTCCGACCGCATCGCCGTCTTCAACGACGGCGTGGTCCAGCAGTTGGCGACCCCGGAAGAGCTTTACGAAAGCCCGATGAACGCCTTCGTCGCGGGGTTCATCGGCGAGAACAACCGCCTTTACGGGGAAATCGTCGAACTGAACGGCGAGACCTGCAAGGTGCGGGTCAAGGGCGAGCACGAGGACCACGGCGGCGCCGTCATCGACGCCCTGCCGGTCAACGTCGGCAAGGTGGGCGACATGTCCACCCTGTCCCTGCGCCCGGAGCGCGTGGTGCTCGATCCCGAGCCCGGCTCCCTGCCCAACATCTTCGAGGCCGAGGTGCGCGAGGTCATCTATCTGGGCGACCACCACCGCACCCGCGTCTGCGTGCTGGGCAACAAGGAATTCGTCATCAAGACCCCCAATTCCGCCGGCGTCCGTCCGCACAAGCGTCGTGACGTCATTACCGTCGGCTGGACGCGTGAGGATTGCCGCGCGCTCGACGCCTGACGGCGGAGGCCCGTTCCCGGCCCCGGGCCGGGCAGGCCAGCCTGGGGGCGGCCTCCTGCCGTCCCTCAGACCCGCCGGGGCGCGGTGTCCACCGAAAAGCTCCGGCACATCGAACAATGGGAGAGTGCGAAACCATGTCGATCAAGACTTTGAAGACCGTCGCCGCGACCGCGGCCCTGGCCTCGGCCATGGCGACCGGCGCGGCCGAGGCCGAAACCCTCAACATCGTGTCCTGGGGCGGTGCCTACACCGAAAGCCAGCAGAAGGCCTACAACGAGCCTTGGATGGAAAAGTCCGGCGACAAGATCGTCAACATCGACAAGGCCCAGAACGGCCTGGCCGGCCTGCGCACCCAGGTCCAGGCCGGGAACGTCACCTGGGATCTGGTGGATGTTCTTCCCGAAAACGCCGTCATCGCCTGCCAGGAAGGTCTGGCCGAGCCGATCGACCATGACGCCATCCTGGCCGCCGCGCCCGACGGCACCCCGCCGACCGAGGACTTCATCGACGGCTCGCTGACCGAATGCTTCGTGCCGCAGATCGTCTATTCCAACATAGTCGCCTTCAACAGCGAGATGTTCCCCGCCGACAAGCAGCCGAGCACCATCGCCGACGTCTTTGATCTCGAGAAGTTCCCGGGCAAGCGGTCGCTTCAGAAAAAGCCGATCAACAACCTGGAATGGGCCCTGGTCGCCGACGGCGTGGCGCCGGATGACGTCTATGACGTCCTGGAAACCGAGGAAGGCATCCAGCGCGCCTTCGCCAAGCTCGACACCATCAAGGATCAGGTGATCTGGTGGGAAGAGGGCGCCCAGCCGCCGCAGCTGCTGGCCGACAAGGAAGTCGCCTTCGCCTCCGCCTACAACGGCCGCATCTTCAACGCCTCGGTGAACGAGGGCCAGCCCTTCGAAATCATCTGGGACGGTCAGGTGTTCGAGCTGGACGGCTGGATCGTGCCGAAGGGTAAGCTGGACAAGGTGAAGGACTACCTGAAGTTCGCCACCGACACCCAGCGCCTGGCCGACCAGGCCAAGTACATTTCCTACGGCCCCGCGCGCGTGTCCTCCGCCGCCGAAGTGTCGACCCATGCCGAGACCGGCATCGACATGAAGCCGCACATGCCGACCTACGGCCCGAACTTCAAGACCGCCGTCAAGAAGGACGTGCAGTTCTGGGCCGACAACCTGGATGAGCTGACCGAGCGCTTCAACGCCTGGCTGGCCCAGGGCTGAAGACCGGATGGACGCTGGGGCCGCGCCCCGGCGTCCACCGCCGGCTGAGCCCGTCCCGCCCCGTCCCGTT
>CAZFRK010000078.1:0-10658 GCA_964521375.1 uncultured Rhodobacterales bacterium | reverse complement strand
CGGCCAGGCCCGGATGGTCGCGCTTGACCAGGCGGTGCCCGGCCGCCGTGCCGGACACCCGCCGCATGACGAACAGGGGCTTGCCGGCCAGCGCGCCGTCGGCGTCCATCCACAGGGGCTCGGGGACCGTCACGCCGGCTTCGAAGGCGGCGCGGAACAGGGCGAATTCCTCCCGCCGGCCGAGACTGACGGCGACGCCCGACGGCGCGTCGGTGCGCACCACGAAGGCGTGGGCGCCGGCCCAGGGGCCGCCGTGGACCGTGACGTCGGTGGCCCAGTTTTCCTGGATGGCGCCGCCGGACAGCTTGGCCAGGGCGGTGATCTCCACCCGCTCCGCCGCCATGCGTTCGGCCAGCCAGCGGGCGAGGACCTCGCGTCGCGCCTCCATCACGCCCCCCAGCGCCAGAAGTCCTTGCCGTCCTTCGCCAGATGGCGGGACAGCACCATCTTGTGGACCTCCGACGCGCCGTCCACCAGACGCGCCTGACGGGCGTAGCGATACATCCATTCCAGTGGCGTATCCTTGGAATAGCCCTGGGCGCCGTTCAATTGGATGGCCGTGTCGACGCATTGGTGCAGGGCGTCGGCGACGACGATCTTGGCCATGCTGACCTCCTTGCGGGCGAAGTCGCCCTGGTCCAGCTTCCAGGCCGCCTTCATGGTCAGCAGGCGACCGATTTCGATCTGCATGGCGGCGTCGCCAAGCATGGTCTGGACGCTTTCGCGGTCGGACAGGCGCTGGCCGAAGCCGAAGCGGTTGCGGGTGTACTCCTCGGCGATTTCCAGCGCCCGGCGGCTGAGGCCCAACCAGCGCATGCAATGGGTCAGGCGGGCGGTGCCGAGGCGGATTTGCGTCGCCTTCAGGCCGTCGCCGATCTCCATCAAACGGTTCTCGTCGGGGATTTCCAGGCCGTCGAAGACCAATTCGCAATGGCCGCCGTGTTCCTCCGGTCCCATGATCGGGATGCGCCGTTCGATGGACCAGCCGGGATCGTCGCGGTGGTAGAGGAAGCAGGTCAGGCCCTTGCGCTCGTCGTCGGACGTTCGGGCGACCAGAATGAAGTGGGTGGCGGCCTCGGCCCCGGTGATGAACCACTTGCGGCCCCGCACCACCCAGCGGTCGCCTTTCCGCTCGGCCTTGGTCAGCATCATGCCGCCGGGGTCGGAACCGGACCCGGGCGCCGGTTCGGTCATCACGAAGGAACTGCGCACGTCGCCGTCGATGATCGGTTGCAGCCACTTTTCCTTCTGGGCCTCGGTGCCGACCTTTTCCAGCAGGATCATGTTGCCGTCGTCGGGGGCGGCGCAGTTGAAGGAGACCGGGCCGAAGATGGACCGGTTCATCTCCTCGTAAAGGGCCGCCATGCCGACGACGCCGAGGCCCAGGCCGCCACGCTCCTTGGGCATCTGCGGCGCCCACAGACCGGCGTCCTTGACGCCCTGGCGCATCTGATGGAGCAGCCCTTCGGAGATGTTTTCGTGGTCGTCGTAGCTACGCGGGTCGGCCTCGCGGGGGATCAGGTGGCTGTCCACGAACTCGCGGACGCGCAGGCGCAGGGCGTCGATGTCCGGCGACAGGGCGAAATCCATGGCGGGTCTCCTTACAGGGAACTGACGAGGTGGCCGCCGTCGACCGCGACGACGGAGCCGGTCATGAAGGCCGAAGCCTGGGAGCAGAGCAGCAGCAGCGGGCCGTCCAGATCCTCGACCTGGCCCAGGCGTCGCTGGGGGATGCGCTTGATCATCTTCTGCCCGGCGTCGGAGGCGAAAAAGGCGCGGTTGAGGTCCGTTTCCACGTATCCCGGCGCCAGGGCGTTGACCCGGATGTCGTGGCGCGCCCATTCCAGGGCCAGCGACTTGGTGAGGTGGATGAGGCCCGCCTTGGAGGCGCAATAGGGCGCCACCATGCCGCCGACCCGCAGGCCCAGGATGGAGGCGATATTGACGATGGAGCCGCCCTTGCCCGCCCCCGTCATGCGGCGGGCCGCTTCCGCCGCGACCGTGAAGCAGCCGGTCAGATTGGTATCGACGACGCGGCTCCAGTCGGCGGGCGACAGGTCGGTGGCGGCCTTGGTCTCGGCCAGCCCGGCGTTGTTGACCACCACGGTCGGCACGCCCGGTCCGGCGGCCATGGCGTCGAAGGCGTCGGCGACGGAGGCGGGGTCGGTGACGTCCATGGCGACGGCGGTGGCCGTTCCGCCAGCCGCCTCGATCTCGCGCGCCCGCTCTTCCAGGCGGTCGAGACGGCGGGCGGCCAGGACGACGGACGCCCCGGCGCGGGCCAGGGTGCCCGCGAAGTGACCGCCGAGGCCGCTGGACGCCCCGGTGACCAGCGCCACCTGTCCGGCGAGGGATAGCTGCATGGATGGGTCTCCAAAAAAAAGAACGAACGTTCGTTATTATTTCTGTTGACGGTGGGGTCGGGCAAGGGCTTTCTGAAAGACATGACGAAGACAGCCCTCCTTCCGCCGGATGACCCGACCGAAGTTCTATCGTGGGAGCACGGTCTGACCATGGACGGCCTCTGCGCCCGCCTCTACGAGCGGCACGGCGCGTCCATGGAGGTCAAGAAGCCCGCGACGGCGACACGCAATCTGGCGCGCATCATGACGGCGGCGTTGGAATTGGCGGGGGCCAAGGGCTTTCAGGGCATGAGCATGCGGGACCTGTCGACCGCGTCCGGAATAAGTCTGGGGGCGCTCTATACATACATTCGCGATAAGGATACCCTGCTGTTCCTCATGCTCGACGTGGTGACGGACGCGGTCGAGCGCGTGCTGGCGGTTCCGCCGGTTGACGCCATGGCCGACCCGACGCGCCGTTTGCGCTGGGTCCTTGACCGTCACGTGCGCCTGACCGAGGCCATGCAGCCTTGGTTCGCCTTCGCTTACATGGAGGCCAAGGCCTTTTCGCCGACCGCCCGCCAGCGGGCGCGGACAGCGGAACTGCGGACGGAAAGTCTGATCGCCGAGGCTTTGGCCGACGGCGTGGCCCAGGGCGTCTTTCGCCAGTTGGACGTGGACATGACGGCGGCGCTTCTCAAGCCGCTGTTGCAGGACTGGTACCTCAAACGCTGGAAGTACCGGGCCCGAGGCGTTGGCGTGGCCGAATACGTGGCGGCGGTGATGGATCTGGTGGGGCCCGGGCTAGTACAACGGGAGAAGACCTCGCCATGAGCATCTACGAACGTGACCTGGCCCCGAACGCGGCCAACCATGTGCCGCTGTCGCCGCTTTCCTTTCTGGCCTGGGCGGCGCGGGTCTACGGGCCACGGACGGCCATCGTCAACGGGCCGCACCACACCACCTACACGCAGCTATGGGAGCGATCCCGCCGTTTCGCCTCGGCCTTGAGCAAGCGCGGCGTCAAGAAGGGCGACACTGTCGCCGTCATGGCGCCGAACAGCCCGGCGCTTCTGGAAGCCCACTACGGCGTTCCCATGAGCGGCGCCGTTCTGAACGCCCTGAACACCCGCCTGGACCCGGAGGTTCTCGCCTTCATCCTGGGCCATGGCGAGGCCAAGGTGGTGATCGTCGATCGCGACCTGTCCTCGGTCATCGTCGAGGCGGTGGCGAAACTGACGGGGCCGCGGCCGCTGATCGTCGACGTGGACGATCCCATGGCGTCGGGCGGGGCGTTGATCGGCGACCTGACCTATGAAGAGCTTCTGGCGGAAGGGGACCCGACCTGGGACCGCGTCTTGCCCGATGACGAATGGGACGCCATCGCCCTCAACTACACCTCCGGCACGACCGGCAATCCGAAGGGCGTCGTCTACCATCACCGCGGCGCCCATTTGAACGCCACCGCCAACGCCATGACCCTGAAGCTGGGGCCGGACAGCGTCTATCTGTGGACACTGCCCATGTTTCACTGCAACGGCTGGACCTACACCTGGGCGGTGACGGCGGCGGGCGGCACCCACGTCTGCCTGCGCAAGGTGGACCCGGCCCTGATCTTCCCGGCCATCGCCGAGACCGGCGTCACCCACATGTGCGGGGCGCCCATCGTCCTCAACATGCTGATCCACGCCCCCGACGAGGTGAAGCGCGCCTTCACCCAGACGGTCACGGTGGCCACGGGGGGCGCGGCGCCGCCGTCCTCGGTCATTTCGGGCATGGAGGCCATGGGGTTCGAGGTCGTTCACCTGTTCGGTCTGACCGAGACCTACGGCCCCGCCGTCATGTGCGCCTGGCAGCCGGGCTTGGAAGACAAGCCGATCGCCGAGAAGGCGGCCTTCATGGCCCGCCAGGGCGTCCATCACCAACAGGTCCTGGACTCCGCCGTCCTGAACCCGGACACCCTGGAGCCGGTGCCCGCCGACGGCCAGACCATCGGCGAGATGATGATCCGGGGCAATACGGTGCACAAAGGCTACCTGAAGAATCCGTCCGCCTCCGCCGAGGCCTTCAAGGGCGGCTGGTATCATACCGGCGACTTGGCCGTCATGCATCCGGACGGCTACATGGAGGTCAAGGACCGCTCCAAGGACATCATCATTTCCGGGGGCGAGAACATTTCGTCGCTGGAGGTGGAGGAAGTCCTGTTCCGCCATCCCGACATCCTGGAGGCCGCCGTCGTCGCCCACCCCGATCCCAAATGGGGGGAAACGCCGCACGCCTTCGTCTCGCCGCGTCCGGGCGTGGCGCTCACCGCCGAAGACGTCATCCAGTGGTGCCGCGACCATATGGCGCACTTCAAGTGCCCGCATCATGTGACCTTCTCCGACCTGCCAAAGAACTCGACCGGCAAGATCCAGAAGTTCACCCTGCGCGAACGGGCGCGCGGGGCCGTGCAGGAGGCTTAATTCGTCCATGGCCCGCCCGTCGCCCTCGGATGTCGTGCGCGTGCTGCTCGCCGGTGGCCGGGGGCGGCGCCTGGGCGGGCGGGACAAGGCCCTGGTCGATCTGGATGGGCGGCCCATGGCGGCGCGTGTCCTGGCCCGCGCCGGGGGCGACTGCCGGGCCACGGTCCTCAACGCCAACGGCGACGCGGCGCGGTTCGCCGCCCTCGGCCTGCCGGTGGCCGAGGATGTCGTCCCCGGCGCGGCGGGGCCGCTGGCCGGGCTGCTGACCGGCCTGGAGTGGGCGGCGGCCCATGAGCCTGCCTGCACGCATGTCCTGACCCTGCCGACCGACGCCCCCTTCCTGCCGCGAGACCTTCTGGAGCGATTGGCGGACGCCTTGGGAGATGGCGCGGAGATCGCGCGGGCGTCGTCCGGTGGGCGATCCCATCACGTCGTCGCCCTATGGCCGGTGGCGCTGCGCGGTGCGTTGCGGCGCGCGGTGGAGGCCGAGGGCGCGCGGAAGGTCCAGGCTTGGACGGCGGCCTATCGGGTCGCCGAGGTCGACTGGCCGGTCGGGGAAACCGATCCCTTCTTCAACGTCAATACGCCCGAGGACGTGACCGAGGCGCTTCGCCTGACGCGGGCGGCGGCGGCGGCGGCGCGGACCGGATCACCCCCCTGAGGGCGCCGCCAGGTCCAGGTGGGCCAGGATGAAGGCGGCGACCGCCTCGGGGGTGTTCAGGTCGAGGCGGGGCCGGTCCAGGTCCGGGATGTCCTCGTCCGTGGCGACGGCGACGATGGTCGGGTCGTCCGGCCACAGCGGGGCCTTGCCGAGGGAGGGGCGGAAGACCTCGATCTTGGGATGGCGGTCGCGCTTGAAGCCCTCGATGAGCAGCAGGTCCACCGGGCTCATATGGCCCATCAACTCCTCCAGGCTCGGCTCCGGCGCCTCCCGCAGTTCATGCATCAAGGCCCACCGCTTGCCCGATCCGATCAGCACCTCCGTCGCCCCGGCCTGGCGGTGGCGATAGCTGTCCTTCCCCGGAACGTCGATGTCGAAGGCATGGTGCGCGTGCTTGACCGTCGACACCCCGAGGCCCTGGCGGGCGAAGAGGTCGATCAGGGCGATCATCAGCGTGGTCTTGCCGCTGTTGCTCCATCCGGCGAGGCCGAAAACCTTCATTCCGTCGTGTCCTTGTGATCCAGGGGGTGGACGGCGTCGGCCAGCCATGCGTCCAGGGCGTCCATGGTCGGCGGCAATTCCTCGCCCACCGGACCAGCCAGCGCCCGCCATCCCGCGAGGTGGCGCTCCGCGACCAGCGTCAGGACGGGGACCCCGTCGCTCAGGGCGGCGAAGATTTCCGCCGCGACTCCCTGGCCTTCGATTTCCAGACCGGCGAACTTGTTGGCGATCAGCAGGTCGACCCCGCGATCCAGGGCGCCGCGCAGCCACATGGCGGCATCGGCGAGGGCCGCGTGATCCAGGCAGCAGGCCGTCGACCCGCCGCCCAAATCCTGCGAGATGCGCAGGCGGTGCCCCGTGGCGATGTCCTCCACCGTCATGACGGTGGCGCCGTTGGCGCCCGACGTGGTGCGTTGGACCATGCCGCCGACCCGCAGGGGCGAGGCCTTCAGGCGCTCCGCGAACCGGGCCAGAAGCTCCTCGGCGTCGTCTCCGCGGCGGTGGACGATCAGTCCGCAGCGGGGCAGGGGCGTCGTCTCGGCCATGGTCGGTGGTCCTGCGTGGCCTTCGCCGTCGTTTCGGGGCGATCGCGCCCTTGGGGCGGGGTGGGGTGAGCGGCAACCCTACCGCGCTCCCCCATCGAAGGCCACCAGGATGGTCGGTCTCCGGTCGGGGCGACGAATCAGGCGGCCCGACGGGCCACGCCCGCCCGCTCGCAGGTCAGGACATGGCGGAAGGCAAGGGCGGCGGCCAGGAGGGAGAGGGCCAAGGTGCCCCACAGGACGGCGGCCAGGAGGGAGGGGGTATTCTGGAACAGAAGGGTGTCGAGACCGGCCAGGAAGGCGAAGACCTCGCCGCCGGCGAGCAAGGCGACACCCAGGGCCGCCAGGATGGAGTCGATCATGGGTCAGCTTTCATTTTCGCGCGGCCAATCACCGCCGCGCGCAGTCTGCGGGCCAAGCATGGCGAAAGTGTGGCCGCGGACCGCCCGGCTTGCGTGCCATTGCGTGTATTTCACTTGTGTGAAGCTCCCATTAGCCGTAGGTCCGCAAAAAATACATAGTAATTTCGATCTATATGTTTCTGCAGATGGTATTGTCTGCTCAGAAACGCTAAGCTGATCGTGTGAGGTCGAGAGGCGGGGGAGCGACATGAGCCGAAATGCCTTTATCCGTCATGTGTTGAGCGTCCTTGCGCTGCTCGCCCTGGTGGGTCTCGGAGGGCCGGCTCTGGCCGCGGAGGCGCCCCTGCGGGTCGGATTGCTGCCCTTCACCAACACTCTAAAATTGATGCGTCTTTATGAGCCCTTGAAGGTCCACCTCGAGAAGGAGTTGGGGCGTAAGGTTGTTCTCGCCACGGACGCGGATTATCTGGCGCACTATCGCGCCGTGCATGATGGCTCCTATGACCTGATGATCACCGGGCCGCACTTCGGTGCCTCGGGGATCGCCGCCGGGGCCTTCCTGCCGCTGTTCACCTATGACGCCGAATTGCGCCCCATCCTGGTGGTCCGCAAGGGGTCCGGCATCACCGGGCCGGACTCGCTGCGGGGCCGCAAGGTGGCCCTGTCCAGCCGCCTGTCCGTGTCCAGCATCGGCGGCCTGCGCTGGCTGACGGAAAGCGGCCTGGTCGGCGACGAGGACTACGAGATCGTCGCCAGTCCCAGCCATACCACGGCCATGATGTCGGTGGCGCTGGGCGACGTGGACGCCGCCCTGACCACCTATACCCCGTTGCAGCAACTGGCCGCCGACATCCGCGACCAGCTGGAGGTCCTGCCGTCGCCGCATGCCTCGCCGCACCTCTTCACCATGGTTTCGGCGGCGGAGAGCGCCTCCTCCCGTGAGGCCATCCGCGCCGCCCTCCTGTCCTTTGAAAAGAGCGGGCCGGGCAAGGCCTTCTTCAAGAATACCGGCTACAACGGATACCGTCCGCTGACCCACGACGACGTGGCGGCCATGGGCGGCATCATCGCCGAGCTGGACCGTCAGGTCGCCAGGATGGCGCCATGAGCGAGGCTCGGGAAGCCGTGGCAAGGGACTGGGGCATGAGCGAAGCCACGGGCTTGCGTCGGCTGTTTCGGCCGTCCCTGCGGCTCAAGCTGGTGCTGGCGTCGGTGGTGGTCGAAGCCATCATGCTGTCGCTGCTGGTCGGCAACAGCGTGCGCCTGATCGAACGGCAATTGACCATCCAGGCCGAGGCCCGCATGGAGGCCCTGGAAGCCAGCTTCACCGTCGCCCTGGTGTCGCCGCTGGCCGAGCGGGACTACGGCACCCTCCAGGGACTTCTGGAGGGGCTGCAACGGTTGCGGGACGTCACCTACCTGGTGGTCACGGACGCCTCGGGGAAGGTGGTGGCCCACGCCGGACTTCCGGCGCGCGCCGTCCTGCCGCCGCCCGATGAGGTGCTGACGACCGACGATCCCGTCTTCGACGCGCGCGGGACCATTTCCCTTTACGGACAGGATTTCGGAGAATTGCGCTACGGCCTGTCCACCGAGTTCCTGCGCGAGGCGCGGGCTACCCTGGTACGCCAGAGCATGGCCATCGCGCTGGCCGAAATCGTCATCAGCGTGCTGGCCCTGGCCGTGGTCGGCTTCCTGCTGACCCGCCATCTGGAGGCCCTGACGGCGGCCAGCGTGCGGGTGGCGCGTGGCGACTACAGCCTCAACCTGCGGGTGTCGAGCGGCGACGAGGTGGGTGTCCTGGCCGCTTCCTTCAGCCGCATGGCGCAGGCCGTGCGCGACCGTATCGCCTCGCTGCATCGGTCCAGCCGCCTGCTGCGGCGCTCCAACGCCGACCTCGCCCGCCTGGCGGCGGTGTCGGCCCATAACCTTCAGGAACCCTTGCGCGGCATCGTCAGCTATTCGCAAATTCTGGAGCGGCGATACGCCGACAAGCTGGACCCCGACGGGCGCGAGTTCCTGCGCATCGTGGTGCACGAAGGGCAGCATATGAAGGGCCTGTTGCAGGACCTTCAGGCCTATGTCGAGGCGGCGACCGCCGAGCCGGTGGCCCAGCCGACCGACGCCGAGGCCAGTCTGGCCGTCGCCCTGTCACGGCTGGAAATCCAGCTCGACGCGATCGGCGGCCATGTCCGCCAGGGCGACCTGCCGTCCGTCTGCGCCGATCACGCCTTGCTGGTCCAGGTCTTTACGCGCCTGATCGAGAACAGCATCGCCTACCGGCACCCGGACCGGCCCTTGCGGGTCGAGGTCCATGCCTACGCCGACGGCGGCAGTTGGGTGCTGGTGGTCCAGGACAACGGCATCGGCATTCCCGAGGACAGCCTGACGCGGGTCTTCGACCTCTATGAGCGGGCCGTCGGCAGCGACTGCTCCGTGCGCTCCAGCGGCATCGGGCTGGCCGTCTGCCGCCGCCTGATCGAGGTGGTGGGCGGATCGATCTGGGCCGCGCATTGCGACGAGGGCGCCAACATCCGCATTCGTCTGGCGTCGGCGGAAAATTGCGTCGCCCAGCCGGAGATGGATTGAACCCCCGGCGCGGTCCTGAAATCCTGGCCGACACCATCCATCGCCCGCCGGGGAACCGCCATGCCGTCTTCACCGCCCACCGACGCCGCCGCCCGCCGGGCCGCGCCGCCTGTGATCTGCTACGTCGCCGACCGCCTTCCCGCCTATGACGCCGCCTTTTACGAGGCCGCGCGCCGGGACATGACCCTGGTCGAGACGGTGGTCGTGCCGCCGCGCGACGGTCGCGCCTTCGACGTTCCGGCGGGCCACGTCTTCCGCATCCTCTCGGTCGAGGGGCCGCAGGTCGGGGATCTGAACCTGTGGGCCGCCGACGATCCGACCGAACGGTTCTTCTCGGGCAAGACGCGGCAGCTCCATGCCACCCATGTCGGCGTCGGGGACCGCCTGTGGAGTTCGCTGCCCGGCCTGCGGCCTCTGGCGACCATCGTCCACGATAGCCTGGACTGGTACGGCTGGGACGCCGACGGGGCGGGGGTGCACGACGTCATCGGCACCCGCTGCGACCCTTACACCAATCACCTGCTGACCGGCGCCGACTATGACCGCTGCTGCCATTCCAACCTGACCCGCGCCTTGGCCGCCCATCGCGGGCTGACGCTCGAAGAGGCGGAACGGCACGTCCACGACGTCCTCAACGTCTTCATGTGCACGGGTTTCACGCGCGACACCCACCAGTACTTCATGAAGGCCAGTCCGGCGCGGCCCGGCGACCACCTGGACCTGTTCGCCGAGACCGACCTTGTGGGCGCCCTGTCCGCCTGTCCGGGCGGCGACTGCGGGGCCGGGCATTCCTCCGACGGCGCGGCCTGTTACCCTCTGCATGTGGAGATCTGGCGGCCGCGCGCCGACGCCTTGTCCGGCTGGCGGCCCAGCCGTCGTAACGGCTATGCCGGACGGCATGGCGCCGTCTGATCCTCAGTCGGCTCCGGCGGCGACCACCGTCGTGGCGGGGGCGTGGGCGCGCTGTTCGCAGGGGGATCGGGGACACTGGCGGCAGGACACGCCGACCGGAACCTGCGTCAGGGCGCCGTCCGAGGGAATGCCGTCACCGTAGACCATCTGCCCCGCGTAGGCGATGTCGCAGCCGATCATCACCGAATAGACGCCGCGCGGGCTGCGGTAGCCCCCGGCGGCCTTCTCCACCGTGCGGGCGACCGACAGATAGGTCGAGCCGTCGGGCAATTGGCCGATCTGGG
>CAZFRK010000077.1:0-10779 GCA_964521375.1 uncultured Rhodobacterales bacterium | reverse complement strand
AAGATCCTCATCGCCAACCGCGGCGAGATCGCCTGCCGGGTCATCAAGACCGCCCGCCGCATGGGCATCAAGACGGTCGCCGTCTATTCCGACGCCGACGCCGGCGCCCTGCACGTCGCCATGGCCGACGAGGCCTATAACCTCGGCCCGGCCCCGGCGGCGGACAGCTACCTGGTGATCGACAAGGTCATCGAGGCCTGCAAGCGCTCGGGCGCCGAGGCGGTCCATCCCGGCTACGGCTTCCTGTCGGAGAACGCCACCTTCGCCGAACGCCTGCACGCCGAAGGCATCGTCTTCATCGGCCCGCCGGTGCCGGCCATCCACGCCATGGGCTCGAAGTCCGAGTCCAAGCGCATCATGGAAAAGGCCGGTGTGCCGCTGGTCCCCGGCTATCATGGCGCCGACCAGGACGACGCCCTGCTGACCAAGGAAGCCGAGCGAATCGGCTATCCGGTTCTGGTCAAGGCCTCGGCCGGCGGCGGCGGCAAGGGCATGCGCGTCGTCCGCGAAGCCAAGGAACTGGCCGCCGCCATCCAGGGCGCCCGGCGCGAGGCCAAGGCCGCCTTCGGCGACGACGCCCTGCTGATCGAGAAGTACCTGGACAACCCGCGCCACGTGGAAATGCAGGTCTTCGGCGACACGCACGGCAACTACGTCCACCTATTCGAGCGCGACTGCTCCTTGCAGCGCCGCCACCAAAAGGTGATCGAGGAAGCCCCGGCCCCCGACCTGCCCGCCGAGGTGCGCGCCCGCCTGCACGAGGCCGCCGTCGCCGCCGCCCGCGCGGTGGACTATGTCGGCGCCGGAACGGTCGAGTTCCTGTACCAGGACGGGGCCTTCTACTTCATCGAGATGAACACACGATTGCAGGTGGAACATCCCGTCACCGAAATGATCACCGGCCAGGATCTGGTCGAATGGCAGCTTCGGGTGGCCTCCGGCGAGACCTTGCCGGTGGCCCAGGAGGACATCGCGGTCCGCGGTCATGCCTTCGAGGCCCGCGTCTACGCGGAAGACCCGCAGAAGGATTTCCTGCCCTCCATCGGCACCCTGTCCCACCTGCGCCCGCCGGAGGAAACCGCCGGGGTGCGCGTCGACACCGGCGTCCTGCAGGGCGACGAGGTGTCCATGCATTACGACCCCATGATCGCCAAGCTGGTGGTCTGGGATCATGACCGCTCCGCCGCGCTGCGCCGCCTGCGCACGGCGCTGGAGGCCTATCAGGTGGTTGGCGTGACCACCAACATCGGATTCCTGTCGGCGGTCTCGGCCCATGCGGCCTTCGAGGCGATGGACATCTCCACCAAGTTCATCGACGCCCACCGCGCCGACCTGATCCCCGAAACCCAGCCCGCCGACGACCACACCCTGGCCTTCGCGGCGCTGGACACGCTGCTGCGCCGGGACGCCGAGGCCAAGGCCCATGCCGCCGCCTCCGCCGACCCGCACAGCCCGTGGAACAGCACCGACGGCTGGCGCATGAACGACGACAACCACCATGATCTGGTGTTCATCGACGGCGAGGCCCAGCGGACCGTGGTCGTCCACTACCGCAAGGGCGGACGCTACCAGCTCGACCTGCCGGGATGCAGCGTCGGGGCCTCGGCGGAACGGGACGCCCACGGCGACCTGATCGCCGACCTGGACGGGGTGCGCCGTCGGGCGACGGTGGTTCGCCTGGGAATGGACCTTGTCATCATGGCCGAAGGCAGGCAGCATCGCCTCACCCTGGACGACCCGGCCCTGCGGGCGGGCGACCAGGACGCCGCCGCCGGGTCCCTGGCCGCGCCCATGCCGGGCAAGGTCATCCAGGTGATGGTGGAGGAAGGCGCCAAGGTGACGAAGGGTCAGGCCCTGGTCGTCCTGGAAGCCATGAAGATGGAACATACCATCACCGCGCCGACGGACGGCGTGGTCGGCGCGATCCATTATGGACCGGGCGACCAGGTGGCCGATGGGGCCGAACTGCTGGTGGTGGAGACAGAGGATTGAGGATTACATGACCGATACCAGCCTTGCGCGGACGATGACCGAAGCGGACTCCCTGATGACGGAGTTCGCCTGGGCGGTTCACGATATGCAACGGCTGGCCCGTTCGGTTTCACTTCTGGTGACGTCCCTGGTGTCCAACGAGGATTTCACGGGACCGACCTTCTACACCGACATCGACACCCTCACCGACCCGCGCCTCGGATCGCCGACCGGGCGCAAGGTCGCCGAGGCCCTGAGCGATGAAGACCGCCGGGTCTTGCGTGGCCTGAAAGCCTGTCGCGAGGAACTGGCCTACAGCTTCTTCCTGGATTTCCGGGTCGAGGACGGGGCGGTTCCGCGCGGCGCGGCGGCCCGCGTCGCCGAGGTGCGGCGGCATATCCGCGACGGCCAGTCCATCCTGGAACGCCTCCTGGCCTCGCTCTCCGGCTGACCGGCGGCATCGCGCCGCCGGTCCCGCCGGCAAACCGCGAAGGAAACGCCATGACTCCCGATCACGTGAAGATCGTCGAGGTGGGGCCGCGCGACGGCCTGCAGAACGAACCCGGCAAGGTGCCCACCGACGCCAAGGTGGCGCTGATCGACGCCCTGGCCGCCGCCGGGCTGCGAACGATCGAGTCGGGCAGCTTCGTGTCCCCCAAGTGGGTGCCGCAGATGGCCGACACCGCCGAGGTCCTGGCCCGTATCCATCGGATCGAGGGGGCGTCCTACCCCGTCCTGGTGCCCAACATGCGCGGCATGGAGTCGGCGGAACAGGCGGACGGCGTCCAGGAAATCGCCATTTTCGGCGCCGCCTCGGAAAGCTTCAGCCAGAAGAACATCAACTGCTCCATCGACGAAAGCCTGGACCGCTTCGCCCCCGTGGCGGCGCGCGCCAAGGAGATGGGCTGGCACGTGCGCGGCTATGTGTCCTGCGTGTTGGGCTGCCCCTATGAAGGGGACATCGACCCGGCGGCCGCGGCCCGCGTGTCCAAGGCGATGTGGGACATGGGGTGCCATGAGATCTCGCTCGGCGACACGGTCGGCACCGGCACCCCGATCAAGGCGCGCAAGATGATCGAGGCGGTGGCCCGCGACGTGCCCATGGGCCACCTGGCCGCCCACTTCCACGACACCTACGGCCAGGCCCTGGCCAACCTGCTGGCGGTGATCGAAATGGGGGTGTCGGTCGTCGACGCCTCGGTCGCCGGACTGGGCGGTTGCCCCTACGCCAAGGGCGCCAGCGGCAACGTGGCGACGGAAGACGTCGTCTACATGCTGAACGGCATGGGTATCGACACCGGCGTCGACCTGCCCCTGCTGGCCGAGGCGGGCTGGGCGATTTCCGAGATCCTGGGCCGCACGCCATCGTCCAAGGTCAGCCGCGCCCTTATGGCGTCGCGCTGACCGTGACAGAAAAAGGGGGCCGAGGAGATCTCTCCGCCCCCTTTTCCGCGGCCATGGCGAAACCCGATCAGGCGGGCTCGCCTGCGACGACGCATCTGCTTATGAAACAGAAGGTTAGAGCATGCGTCGTGACCGATAGGGACCGAGGAATGCTCTACCGATTGTCCAACCGCGCCCGGACCTTTTCCCGCCCCATGCGGGAGATGACGTAGGCGCCGCCGTTCCGGGAGGCGATCAGGCGCTTGCGCCGCAACGACCGGAAGAGGTCGAACGGGCAAGGCAAGAGCCAGCCTTCGCGGGTTCGGCAGTCGATGGCGTGGATTTTCCCCGTTTCCGGGTCACGGTGATGCTGGATGCGCCCGCCCTGGGCCAGGGCGTGCAACACGCGTTGTTCGTCTCTGTTGATGTTCACTGGAGTTCGTCCGCGTTTCCCGAGGGACACGCCGGACCATCCGCGCGAGCGCGAGGCGCCACCCGCGCCGAACGGCACGGCGGAAGCTCAAGCTGACGGACCTGGGAAAGAGAACCGCGACAGACCCGTCACCGGGAAACGGCAAGCTCTGACATAAAACCTCCTGTCGAGATCCTCTTGGGGATACGCCTGCCCGCGCCCGCGGTCAAGTCGGACGTTCCGTGTGCCCCCAGGTAACCAGGAGGGCATCGGCGGCCTGTCGCGCCGTCGCCACGGCGACCTCCGGCCCCTCCACGGGACCGGCGGCCATGGCGCCTTCGAACAGCAGGGCCAGTTGCGCCCCGCGTTCCTCCGCCTCCGCGACGCCGAGCGCCTGGAGATGGCGGGCGAAGACGGCGGCGGTCTTCTTCTTGCGGAAGGCGGCGTCTCCGGCGATGGCGACGTCGTGGCTGGAGAATTCGCCCAGCGCGCGGAGCAGAAGACACCCCTGCCCGGCATATTTTTCCAGCCATAGCCCCAGACCGTCGAACAGGGACAAGAGCGGATGCCCTCCGGCCTCGGCCAGACGGGCGGCTTCCGCCTCGACCGCGGCCCACAGGCGGGCGTCGCGACGCTCCAGGACGGCCCGCACCAAGGCCCCCTTGGTCGGGAAGTGCTTGTACAGGGTCATGCGGGCGACGCCCGACTCGGCGATCACCCGATCGACGCCGGTACCGAAAAAGCCGTAGCGGTCGAACAGATCCTCCGCCGTCGCCAACACCTGCTCCTTCTTGGGCGACGGACGGGCGGGCTTGGTCTTGAGAACGGCGCTGCGCGGCGGCATGACAGGCTCCGGGGCTGGGACGGAAGGTCTTTTCACATGATGGACGGAACGGTCCGTCCACTGTTTCTAACCTGGACGCCACCACCAGGCAAGCCTGCGCCCCGAACGGCGCGGCGGTCATTGGGTTTGGCGAGCATGACACGGTCTCCTTCCGGTCGGCGCGCGCGTGGGGTAAGGGCGCCCCACGAACGAAGCGGCGGCAAAAGACAAAGGGGCGGCCCTCGGGACCGCCCCTCCTCCGACGCGCGACGGCGCCGGTGTCTCTCGCGACGGCCTTACTTGGGCAGCTTGCCCTGAACGCCCTCGACATACCAATCCATGCCGAGAAGCTGTTCGTCGGACAGACCCTCTCCCTCGGCGACGACCACCTCGCCCGCCTGGTTCTTCACCGGGCCGTCGAACGGATGGACGGTCCCGGCGGAGATGGCGTCTTCCAGCGCCAGGGCGCTTTCCTTGACGTCGGCGGGAATGGCGTCGTTGAGGGGCGCCAGCTTGACCATGTGGGCGTTGAAGCCGCCCCAGGTGTCGCCGCTCTTCCAGGTGCCGTCCATGACCGCCTGGACGCGGTCGGCGTAGTAGCCCGACCAGTCGTCGACGATGGCGGTCAGGTGAGCCTTGGGACCAAAATGGGTCATGTCGGAGGCCTGACCGAAGGCGTAGACGCCCTTTTCCTCGGCGGCCTGGATCGGGGCCGGGCTGTCGGTGTGCTGGGCGATGATGTCGGCGCCCTGGGCGATCAGGGTCTCGGCGGCCTCACGCTCCTTGCCCGGGTCGTACCAGGAGTTGACCCAGATCACCTTGACCTCGGCGTCCGGGTTGACCTTGCGCATGGCGATGGTGAAGGCGTTGATGCCGCGCACCACTTCCGGGATCGGGAAGGGCGCGATATAGCCGATGACGTTGGACTTGGTCATGTGACCGGCGATATGGCCGATGACGGCGCGACCTTCGTAGAAGCGCGCCATGTAGGTGGCCAGGTTGTCGGTCCGCTTGTAGCCGGTGGCGTGCTCGAACTTCACCTTCGGGAACCGCTTGGCGACCTTCAGGGTCGGGTTCATGAAGCCGAAGGAGGTGGTGAAGACCAGATCGTAGCCCTGCTGGGCGAACTGGTTGATGACGCGCTCGGCGTCGGCGCCTTCGGCCACGTTCTCGACGAAGGCGGTCTCGACTTTGTCGCCGAACTTCTCCTCGATCGCCTTGCGGCCTTGGTCATGCTGGTAGGACCAGCCGTGGTCCCCCACCGGACCGACATAGACGAAGCCGACCTTCACGGGGTCGGCGGCCAGGGCCTGCGCCCCCAGCAACAGGCCGGCGGCGGCGGAAACGAGACCGGCGATAACGGACTTCTTCATGGGGCGGAACTCCCTGGATGTGAAGAAAGCGACGAAACGGGAAACCGACGGAGCGCGTCAGCCGTCGGGATGGAACACCTTGCCGATGGAGGCCGGTGCGTTGAGCCGGATACGCGTGCTGTCCCGAGAGATCAGCACGAGCACCAGGATGGTGGCCAAATAGGGCAGCATGGACAAGAGCTGGCTGGGAATGGCGACGCCCGCTCCCTGCACATGGAGCTGCAGGATGGTGATGCCGCCGAACAGATAGGCGCCGAGCACCGCGCGCCCCGGTCGCCACGTGGCGAAGACGACCAGCGCCAGGGCGATCCAGCCGCGCCCGGCGGTCATGCCTTCCACCCACATGGGGGTATAGACGAGGCTCAGGTAGGCGCCGCCCAGGCCGCACATGGCACCACCGAAGAGGATCGCCATGGTCCGGATGAAGCGGACCGGATAGCCGATGGCATGGGCGGCGTGCGGGCTTTCACCGACGGCGCGCAGGATAAGGCCCCGGCGCGTGCGGTAGAGGAACCACCACACCAGCGCCGCCATGACCAGCGACAGATAGACCAGCGGATCCTGGCCGAACAGCACGGGGCCGATCAGGGGAACGGCGCTCAGGGCGCCCAGGTCGACGGGCGCCAGGGGCTGCACGGTCTTGCCCACCAGATCTTGCCCCAGGAAGGCCGACAGGCCGATGCCGAAGATGGTCAGGGCCAACCCCGTCGCCACCTGATTGGCCAGCAGGGTGATGGTCAGGATGGCGAACAGAAGCGCCATCAGGGCGCCCAACGCGGCGGCGGCGACCAAGCCCCACAAAGGGTTCCCCGTCGCCACGGCGGCCATGAAGGCGGCCACGGCGCCGCCCAGCATCATCCCCTCGACGCCCAGGTTGAGGACCCCCGACTTCTCGGTGATCAGTTCGCCCAGCGCGGCGAAGAGCAGCGGCGTCGCCGCCCGCATCATGGCGACCAAAAGGGCGGCGATGGACCCCAGATCCCACAGTTCGCTCACGGCGTCACCTCCCCCTTGCCGGGCAGCCGCAGGCGGATGCGGTAGCGGATGAGCACGTCGGAGGCGAGCAGGAAGAACAGCAGCATGCCCTGGAACACGCCGGTGACGGCCAAGGGCAGGCCCATGCCGATCTGCACGGCCTCGCCGCCCAGGTAGCTGAGCGCCATCAGCAGGGCGGCCAGCAGGATGCCCACCGGATGCAGGCGCCCCAGGAAGGCGACGATGATGGCGGTGAAGCCGTAGCCCGGCGAGACGGTCGGATTGACCTGGCCGATGGGACCGGCGACCTCGAACAGGCCCGCCAGCCCGGCCAGCCCCCCCGATACCAGGAAGGACATCCAGACGATTTTTTTCTGGCTGAAGCCCGCGTAGCCGCCCGCCGCCGGGGTCAGGCCCATGACCTTGATCTGGAAGCCGACGAAGGTGCGGGCGACGACGAACCACGCCAAGGCGACGGCGGCCAGAGCCACCAGCGCCCCCAGGTGCAGGCGCGTGCCCTCCCACACCACGGGCAGCAGGGCGGCGTCATGGAACAGGCGCGATTCCGGGAAATTGAAGCCGTCGGGGTCCTTCATGGGGCCGTGGACCATATAGGACAGCAGCAGCGTCGCCACGTAGGTCAGCATCAGGCTGACCAGGATCTCCGAGGCGTGGAACCGGGTCTTCAGCAGGGCCGGAACGGCGCCCCAGACCATGCCGCCCAGGACGCCCGCGACCAGCATCAGCGGCAGGACGTACCAGCCGTCCACCTCGTAGAAGGCCAGCGCCACCGCGCCGCCGCAGACCGCCCCCAGGGTCAATTGGCCCTCGGCGCCGATGTTCCAGACGTTGCCCCGGAACCCCAGGGCCAGACCGATGGCGCAGAGCGCCAGGGGCGTCGCCTTGACACCCAGTTCGCCGATGCCGTAGGCCGTCGTCAGCGGCGTCACGAAAAACGTATAAAGAGCCGCGAACGGATCAAAGCCCAGGGCCGCGAACAGGATTCCCCCGGCCACCAGGGTCAGCAGCACCGCCATCACCGGCGCCAGATAGACCCACAGCGGCGAGGCCTCGCCGCGCGCCTGGAGGCTGATGCCCGGTAAGCTGCGCGCCCGCGGGTCAAACGCCATGGCCTTCGGCCTCCCAATCGTCGGTGGTGTCGAACAGGCCGCCCATGAGCATGCCAACCTGCTCCACGCTGGTTTCGCGCGCCACCCGCGACGACGACAGCCGCCCGCCGGACATGACGGCGATGCGGTCGGCGATGGTGAAGAGTTCGTCCAGATCCTGGCTGACCACCAGGATGGCCGCGCCTTGCGCGCGCAGATCCAACAGCGCCTGATGGATGGCCGCCGCCGCCCCCGCGTCGACGCCCCAGGTCGGCTGGGAGCAGATCAGGATGCGCGGCTTCTGGAGGATTTCCCGGCCGATGATGAATTTCTGCAGGTTGCCGCCCGACAGGGACCGGGCCTCGGCCCGGCGTCCATGGGTCATGACGTTGAAGGACTGGATGATGCGGTCGGCGTAGTCGTTGACGCTGCGAAAGCGGATCAGGCCCCGCAGCAGCAGGTTCTGCCGTCCGTAGCCCGACAGCAGGGCGTTTTCCGCCAGCGTCAGCTCCGGCACCGCCCCGCGCCCCAGGCGTTCCTCCGGCACGAAGGCCAGACCCAAGTCGCGGCGGGCCTTCGACCCCAAGCGCCCGACGGGGCGCCCCTCGATGCGCACGGCCTCGTCGTCGGCGCAGCGGTGTTCGCCGGACAGCGCCGCCATCAGCTCCCCCTGCCCGTTTCCGGCCACCCCGGCGATGCCCAGGATCTCGCCGGAACGGACCGACAGGCAGATGTCCTTCAGGGCGATGCCGTGCGGTTGCAAGGGCGCCAGGGAGAGGTTCTCGACGACCAGGCGGGCCTCGCCCACGTGGACGTCGCCGTCATCGCCGCGACGGGCGGCCTTCAGTTCGCTGCCCATCATCATCTGGGCCAACGAGCGGGCGCTTTCCCGGCGCGGATCGCAGGCCGCCACCACCCGCCCGGCGCGCAACACCGTGGCCGCCGAACAGAGCGCCCGGATCTCGTCGAGCTTGTGGGAGATGTAGAGGATGGTCCGCCCCTCGTCGCGCAGCAGGCGCAGGGTCTCGAACAGCTTGTCGGCCTCCCGCGGCGTCAGCACGCTGGTCGGCTCGTCCATGATGATGAGCTGGGGGTCCTGGAGCAGGCAGCGCGTGATCTCCACCCGCTGGCGCTCGCCGACGGACAGGTCGTGGACATGGCGGCGCGGGTCCAGCGGCAGGCCGTAGCGGTCGGAGATTTCCTTGATGCGCGGCGCCAGTTGCTCGGGTGTTTCGGCGGCGTTGATGCCGAGCGCGATGTTTTCCGCCACCGTCAGGCTGTCGAACAGCGAAAAATGCTGGAACACCATGCCGATGCCCAGGCGGCGGGCGGCGGCGGGGCTGTCGATCCCGACCGACGCGCCGTTCCAGCGCACGGTCCCGGAGTCGGCCTGAAGGACTCCGTAGACGATCTTCACCAGGGTGGACTTTCCGGCCCCGTTCTCGCCGAGAAGGGCATGGATTTCGCCCGGCATGAGCGTCAGGTCCACGCCCTGGTTGGCGTGGCAGCCTGGAAACCGCTTGTCGATGCCACGCAGTTCCAACCGGGGAACCGCCGGGGCCTGGGAAGCCGGCGCGTCTGCCATGGGCGATCGGGGTCCTGCGTGCTCTAGTGCCGGGGACGGCGCATCGCCAGGGTCGGCGCATGTTACCAATCCGTTGCGCCGCAAAATACGCGAGCCGCCCGCCCCGGTCCAGACCGACATTCGATCCAGGCGAAATCCGCCTCGGACAAAGGCGCGGGGCAGCCTCGTCCCTTTGGCGGGTTCGCCGTCCCGGATCAATGTGCTATACGGGGCAGCATACCGTCTTCGCGTGCGGCCTGCGCGGAGCGGCCTTCCGTGACCTCTGGACAAGTTCGGGACCATGAGCGACGCACACCTCAACCTGACCCAGGACTTCCCGCCGGTGACTTATGACGCTTGGCGAGAGGTTGTCGAAAAGGCGCTCAAGGGCGCCGACTTCGACAAGAAGCTGGTGACCCGCCTCTATGACGGGATCGCCCTCCAGCCCATCTACACCAAGGCCGACTTCGACGCCTCGGGCGATCCGTCGGGCTTCCCCGGCTTCGCCCCCTTCGCGCGCGGCGCCTCGGCCAGCGGCACCGCCGCCCACGGGTGGGACGTTCGCCAGGCGTTCAGCCATCCGGACGTCAAGGCCGCCAACGCCGAGGTCCTGGCCGACCTGGAACGCGGCGTGACCAGCGTGCTTCTGCGCCTGGACGCCTGCGGCAAGGCCGGTCTGGACCCCGACCACGACTTCGCGCCGGATCTGGCCGGCGTGGACGGCCTGATGGTCGCCACCGCCGACGATCTGGATTCGATCCTGGCGGGCGTCATGCTGGACATCTGTCCGGTGGCGTTGGACGCCGGAGCGGGCGCCGTGCCCGCCGCCGCCCTGCTGGCCGAAGTCTGGCGCAAGCGCGGCTGCGCCGGCGAGGCCGCCATGGGCGCCTTCAACATCGATCCGCTGGGCACCCTGGCCGCCACCGGTCGCCATCCTCAGGGCATCGCGAAGGCGCTCCGGGACATGGCCGCCATGGCCGCCTGGACCGCCAAGACGCATCCCAACGTCACCGCCGTCGGCGTCAACACGTCCGCCACCTACGACGCCGGGGCGACCGACGTTCAGGACCTGGGCGCGGCCATGGCGACCGGCGTCGCCTACCTGCGGGCGATGACCGACGCGGGCATGAGCATCGACGACGCTTGCCGTCAGATCGCCTTCACCGTCG
>CAZFRK010000076.1:0-10828 GCA_964521375.1 uncultured Rhodobacterales bacterium | reverse complement strand
CCGGAAGCCCGGCGCGGACCTGCTCGATCCAGCCGTCCTCGAGCACCAGCGGCAACAGGTCCGGGTCCGGGAAGTAGCGGTAGTCGTTGGCCTCCTCCTTGCTGCGCATGGAGCGCGTCTCGTTGGCGTCCGGGTCGTACAGGCGCGTCTCCTGCACCACCGATCCGCCGCCCTCGATCAGGTCGATCTGGCGGGCCACCTCGTAGTTGATGGCCTTCTCGACGAAGCGGAAGGAGTTGAGGTTCTTGATCTCGCAGCGCGTGCCGAACTCGTGCTTGCCCTTGGGGCGCACCGACACGTTGGCGTCGCAGCGGAACGAGCCCTCCTGCATGTTGCCGTCGCAGATCTCGAGGTAGCGCACCAGCGTGTGGATCTTCTTCATGTACGCGATGGCTTCCTTCGCGGAGCGAAGGTCCGGCTCGGAGACGATCTCGAGCAGCGGCGTGCCGGCGCGGTTGAGGTCGATGCCCGAGCGGGCGCCGAGGCCCTCGTGCAGCGACTTGCCCGCGTCCTCCTCGAGGTGGGCGCGGGTGATGCCGATGGTCTTGCGGCTGCCATCCTCGAGCTGGATCTCGACCGAGCCGTCCTCGACGATCGGCAGCTCGTACTGGCTGATCTGGTAGCCCTTCGGCAGGTCCGGGTAGAAGTAGTTCTTGCGCGCGAACACGGAGCGGCGCGCGACCGTCGCGCCCGTCGCGAGCCCGAACTTCACCGCCATGCGCACCGCCTCGCGGTTCAGCACCGGCAGCACGCCCGGGTAGCCGAGGTCCACCAGGTTGGCCTGGCGGTTCGGCTCGGCCCCGAAGGCCGTGGAGGAGCCCGAGAAGATCTTGCTCGATGTAGCGAGCTGCGCGTGGATCTCGAGGCCGATGACGACTTCCCACTCGATGGCCATGGCCCCTCCTACGCCCAGTCCGCCGGCACCTGGCGGTGCCAGTCGGTCTCGCGCTGGTAGGCGTGCGCCACGGCCAGGACGCGCGACTCCGCGAAGTGCGGGCCGATGACCTGCATCCCGACCGGCAGCCCGTCCACCAGGCCGCAGGGCGCGGACAGGGCGGGCAGGCCGGCGAGGTTCGCGCCGATGGTGTAGATGTCGTTCAGGTACATGGTGATCGGGTCTTCCGTCTTGGCGCCGAGCTCGAAGGCCGGCGTCGGCGCGGTCGGCCCGATCAGCACGTCCACCTCGGCGAAGGCGCGCCGGAAGTCCTCGTTGATCAGGCTCCTGACCTTCTGCGCCTTCAGGTAATAGGCGTCGTAGTAGCCGGCCGACAGCACGTAGGTCCCCATCAGGACACGGCGGCGCACCTCGTCCCCGAAGCCTTCGCCGCGCGTCTTCATGTACATCTCGTCCAGGCTGTCGCCCTCGACCCGCAGGCCGAAGCGCACGCCGTCGAAGCGCGCCAGGTTGGACGAGCATTCCGCCGGGGCGACGATGTAGTAGGTCGGCAGGGCGTACTTGGTGTGCGGCAGGGAGATTTCCTTGACCTCGGCCCCGGCGGCCTTCAGCCACTCCATGCCCCGATCCCACAGCGCCTGGATTTCGGGGTCCAGGCCGTCGGGGCGGTATTCCTTGGGCACGCCGACGCGCAGGCCCCGGATGTCGCCGGTCAGGGCGGCCTCGAAGTCGGGCACGTCGATCTTGGCCGAGGTGCTGTCCTTGGGGTCGAACCCGGCCATGGCGCCCAGCATGATGGCCGTGTCGCGCACGTCGCGGGCCATCGGCCCGGCCTGATCGAGCGACGACGCGAAGGCGATGATGCCCCAGCGCGAGCAGCGCCCGTAGGTCGGCTTCAGGCCGGTGATGCCGCAAAAGGCGGCGGGCTGGCGGATGGAGCCGCCGGTGTCGGTGCCCGTCGCGGCGATGGCCAGATGCCCCGCCACGGCGGCGGCGGACCCGCCCGAGGAGCCGCCCGGCACGCGGGCCTTGTCGCCGTCGTCGGCGGCGCTCCAGGGGTTCTTCACGCAGCCGTAGTAGCTGGTCATGTTGGACGAACCCATGGCGAATTCGTCCAGGTTGGTCTTGCCCAGCATGACGGCGCCCGCCTTGCGCAGGTTGGCGCTGACGGTGCTTTCATAGGGCGGCTGGAAGCCGTCCAGGATGTGGCTGCCCGCCGTCGTCAGGACGCCTTCGGTGCAGAAGAGATCCTTCATGCCGATGGGCAGGCCTTCCATGGCCCCGCCTTCGCCCTTGGCCAGACGCGCATCGCTTTCGGCGGCGCGGTCGATGGCGATCTCCGGCGTTTCGGTGATATAGGCGTTGAGGTCGCGGTGAGCTTCCATGCGCTGGATGTAGGCCTCGGTCAGCTCGCGGGCCGAGGTATCCTTCTTGCGCAGCGCGTCGCGGGCCTGGGCCAGCGTCAGATCGGTCAGCTTGGTCATGGCCGCTTACTCCACCACCTTGGGGACGGCGAAATAGCCGTCGATGCCGTCGGGCGCGTTGGCCGTCACCTTGTCCGGATAGCCGCCGTCGGTGATCGCGTCCTGGCGCCAGCGCAGGGTCATGTCGGTGACGCTGGTCATCGGCTCGACACCGCTGGTATCGACTTCACCCAGGGCTTCAACCCAGTCGATGATCCCAGACAACTGGTGGGCGATCTGGTCCAGGTCGGAGTCGGGGACTTCGATGCGGGCCAGGAACGCGATGTTCCGGACGGTCTGCTTGTCCATTGAAAAGGGTCTCCAGGTGGGAGTAAACGTCTCGAACGAGACCTGACCATTGCTTGAGAAATCGCGCGGAAGGTAGCACCGGCCATGGACGACCGCAACCCGCCAGCCCCGCTGACGCCGGGCGCCATGAAGGCCGCCCTGCCCCGCCACGGGCGCCTGTTGGGGCTGGATCTGGGCACCAAGACCATCGGTCTGGCGGTCAGTGACGGCCTGCTGATGACGGCGACGCCCCTGCACACCATCAAGCGGACCAAGTTCACCGCCGACGCGGTGGAACTTCTGAAAGTCGTCCAGGAGCGCGAGGTCGCCGGTCTGGTCTTCGGCTGGCCGGTGGAAATGGACGGCACGGAGGGCAAGCGTTGCCAGTCCACGGCCCAGTTCGCCGCCAACCTGCGCGGCCTCGGCAATGCCCTGTCCGCCCTGCCCCAGGCCTTCTGGGACGAACGCCTGTCCACCGCCGCCGTCCAGCGCATGATGATCGACGAGATGGACATGAGCCGCAAAAAGCGGGCCGAGACCGTGGACAAGGCCGCCGCCGCCTATATCCTGCAAGGGTTCCTGGACGCCGCCGCGCGGGCCTGACGCGCGACGGGGCCGCCCGGCGGACCGATCTCGCAAACGTGACCGCCCGACGAAAGGCGACGACCGGACGCATGCTGACCATCGCCCTGGCGCTGGCGCCGATCTTCCTGCTCATCCTGCTGGGCCACGCGCTGAAGCGGACCCGCTTCCTGCCGGACGCCTTCTGGCCCCCGGCGGAGAAGCTGACCTATTACGTGACCTTCCCCGCCCTGCTGCTGGGCAATCTGGCGGGAGCCGACCTGCACGGGCTGGCCTGGGGGCCGGTCGCCGCCGTCGCCGCCGGGGCG
This sequence comes from uncultured Rhodobacterales bacterium, assembly GCA_964521375.1. Lineage (GTDB taxonomy): Bacteria > Pseudomonadota > Alphaproteobacteria > Rhodospirillales > Rhodospirillaceae > CAZFRK01. The sequence continues at coordinate 7,292 of CAZFRK010000076.1, read as the reverse complement.
ACCCTGGCGGCGGGCCTGCTGTCGGTGCTGACGCGCCCGCTTCTGGGGGCCGGTCCGGCGGCCTTCACCTCGGCCTTTCAGGGCAGCGTGCGTCCCAACACCTACGTCGGGCTGGCCGGGGCCGCCGCGCTGTTCGGCGAGGCCGGAATCACCGTCACCGCCATCTGCGTCGCCGCCGTCGTGCCGCTGGTCAACGTCCTGGCCGTCGCCGTCCTGACCCGCGTCGTGCCGGGCCGCGACGGGCCGGGCCTGACGGCGGTCCTCCGGGGCATCGCCACCAACCCCATCATCCGGGCCTGCGTGCTGGGCATTCTACTCAACCTTCTGGGCTGGCCCCTGCCGCCGGTCCTTAAGCCGTTCCTGGAAATCCTCGCCCGCGCCGCCCTACCCGTCGGCCTGCTGGCGGTCGGCGCCGGTCTGGCGATGGACGCCTTGCGGGGCGCCGTCCGTCCGGCGCTGGCGGCGTCGCTCCTGAAGCTGGTGGTCTTGCCGGTTCTGGCGGCGGCGGCGCTGGCGTGGCTCGGCCTCGACGGGCCGGGACGGACGGTGGTGGCGGGGACGGTGGTGCTCTACGCCGGACTGCCGTGCTCGGCCTCGGCCTACGTTCTGGCCCGCCAGATGGGCGGCGACGCGCCCCTCATGGCCAACATCATCAGCGTGCAGACGGTGGCGGCGGTGGTCACACTGCCGCTTGTTCTGCGCCTTCTCGGCTCCTGATCGCCTTCATGACCGGTGCGTCGACGTGCCGGATATGGTCCAGGAACCAGAACTTCAGATAGCTTTGCACGTCCTGCCCCAAGCCGTTCTCCAGCCCCTCGGCGTGGCGCCGGACCACCGCCCGCAGATCGACCAAAAGCTCGCTGTGCATGGACCGATGGGCTTCCAGGTTCGGGGCGTCGCACGCCTCCATCAGGGCTTCCTCGCGGAAGAAATGCTCCTCGGTATGGCTGAGGATAGCGGACAGCACGTCACCGACCTCGGCGTCGACCACGGTATCCAGGCGATTGAGCCACTCCACGAGATCCCGGTGGTCCTCGTCCACCTCCCGGACGCCGGTTTCCAGGCGCCCGTCCCAGACCACCAATAGCCGCCGCCCGGACGGCTCCCCGGCGTCGCCGGCGCCGTCACGGAACACCAGCCAGAAATCCTGGTCGTCGACGATTTCATGTTCGTAGAGCAACGTGTCGATCAGCGAGAAGACGTCGATCGCCATGTCGCCGTAGCCCGTCGACCGCCGCAGGTCCTCGACCATGCCGCTGAGGCGGCCGAGCAGTTCGCGGTGCAGGGCGGCATGGCGGTCCAACCCGTCGTATCCCGCCTTGGCGCCGATTTCCTCTTCCTCGGCGAAATGGCGTCCGACGGCGCGGACCAGCAAGTCGGAGGCGCGGACGATCTCGGGATGGCCCGCGCCCGCTTGCCACATCTCGTAGAGACTGTTCACCCTGTCCGCCAGATCCTTGTGACCGGCATCTATTCTCGGATGTCCCGTAGCCGGGATCTTCGAGGCGTCGATGAACGCCATGGCGTCCCCCCCCACCGGCGCCCGCTATGGGCGCGTTGATCTACAAAAGTATAGCACTAATATACTAATGTCATGCGACCTTCATAGATGCATGGCCGCCATGCACCGGCGAGACCGTCGTAGGCCCCCGCGAGTCGCGGTGTCCGCGCCTCCACCAGATGTGGGGGCGGCCCTGCCCGCGCCTCACGAAAAGGCGGGTTCCACCGGCCTCTTGCGGGGCGTGGAGAATTGACGCATGGTCCGCCCCATGACCGCGCGCGATTACACCCATCGGCACCTCCTCGGCATCGAGGGGCTGCATCCCCACGAGATCAGCTCCCTGCTGGACCTCGCGGATCATTACGTGGAGAAGAACCGCCAGGGGGCGAAGAAATTCGAAATCCTGGCGGGCCGGACCCAGGTCAACCTCTTCTTCGAGGCATCGACCCGCACCCGGGCCAGCTTCGAACTGGCCGGAAAGCGCCTGGGCGCCGACCAGATCAACATGCAGTCCACGGGATCGTCGATCTCCAAGGGCGAGACCCTGATCGACACGGCGGTGACGCTGAACGCCATGCACATCGACGTACTGGTGGTGCGCCACAATGAATCCGGCGCCGTCAAGCTGCTGTCGGACAAGGTGAACTGCGGCGTGGTCAACGCCGGGGACGGCTGGCACGAACATCCGACCCAGGCGCTGCTGGACGCCCTGACCATCCGCCGCCGCAAGGGCCATCTGGACGGCCTGACGGTGGCCATCTGCGGCGACGTCCAGCATTCGCGCGTCGCCCGCTCGAACATCCATCTGCTGCTGACCATGGGCGCCGCCGTCCGCGTCATCGCCCCGCGCACCTTGGCCCCGACCGGCATTTCCGAAATGGGCGTCGAGGTCTTCCACGACATGCGGGCGGGCCTGCGCGATGTCGACATCGTCATGATGCTGCGCCTTCAGAACGAACGCATGCAGGGCAACTACATCCCCTCCATCCGCGAATTCTTCCACTTCTTCGGCTTGGATCAGGAGAAATTGGCCCTGGCCAAGCCCGACGCGCTGATCATGCACCCCGGCCCCATGAACCGCGGCGTCGAGATCGACAGCGACGTGGCCGACAACGTCGAGCGGTCGGTCATCCGCGAACAGGTGGAAATGGGCGTCGCGGTCCGCATGGCGGTCCTGGAAACGCTCGCCCACAACAACGAAGTCGCGCGCAAGGGAGCCGCCTGATGGCCCATCAAATCCCCGGTCGCGTGGCCTATGTGAACTGCCGCGTCATCGACCCCGCGAGCGGGCTGGACGCGGCCTGCGGTCGGGACGGCGGCCTGCTGAGCGAAGGCGAGACCATCCAGGCCGTCGGCCCCGGCATCTTCGCCGACGGCATCCCGGACGACGCCGCGGTGGTCGACGGCAAGGGCCATGTCCTCTGCCCCGGCCTGATCGATATGCGCGTGCAGATGCGCGAACCCGGCGAAGCCCATAAGGAAAGCGTCAAGTCGGCGGGCAAGGCGGCGGTGGCCGGAGGCGTCACCTCCATGGTCATCCTGCCCAACACCGACCCGGTCATCGACGACGAGGCGGCCATCGAGTTCGTCGCCCGCCGCGCCCGCCAGATCGGGCTGGCCAAGGTCCACGCCTACGCCGCCGCGACCAAGAAGGCGGAAGGCAAGGAAGTCTCGGAAATGGGCCTGCTGTCCGAGGCCGGGGCGCTGGCCTTCACCGACGGCACCAAGGCCATCGCCAATGCCCAGGTCATGCGGCGTGCCCTGCAATACGCCGCCACCTATGGCGTGCTCATCATCCAGCATCCCGAGGAACCGTCCCTCGCCGGAGGCTGCATGAACGCCGGGGCCATGGCCACTCGCCTGGGTCTGGCGGGCATCCCGCGTGAGGCGGAGATCATCCTGCTGGAGCGCGACATGCGCCTAGTGGAAATGACCGGCGGACGCTATCACGCGGCCCATGTCTCCACCTCGGAAAGCGTCGAGATCATCCGCCGCGCCAAGACCAAGGGCCTGAAAGTGACCTGCGACACCGCGCCGCCCTATTTCGCCCTCAACGAACTGGCCATCGGCGACTACCGCACCTTCGCCAAGCTGTCGCCGCCCTTGCGCGACGAGGACGACCGACAGGCCATCGTGCGCGGCCTTCAGGAAGGCGTCATCGACGCCATCGCCTCCGACCACGCGCCGCAGGATCAGGACACCAAGCGCCTGCCCTTCGCCATGGCCGAAAACGGTGGCATCGGTCTGGAAACCCTGCTGCCCGTGACCCTGGAACTGGTCCACACCAAGCACCTGGAGCTGACGGCGGCGCTGCGCCTTCTGACCAGCCGCCCGGCGGCGCTGCTCGGCCTGGGGTCGGGAACCCTGGCGGCGGGCAAGCCCGCCGACCTGATCCTGGTGGACCTGGAAAAGCCCTGGAAGTACGACGCCGACGCTTCCCTGTCCAAGTCCAAGAACTCCCCCTTCGACGGGCGCCTGTTGCAGGGCCGCGTCCTGCGCACGGTGGTCGACGGACGCGCCGTCTTCGGCGGGGAGGCCTGACCCATGATCGACGGTTCGACCGCGCCCGCGATCCTGGCGATCGCCGCGCTGTTCGGCTATCTGCTGGGCGCCATCCCCTTCGGCATCGTCCTGACCCGGCCCTTCGGCTATGACCTGCGGACCATTGGATCAGGCAACATCGGCGCCACCAACGTCCTGCGCACAGGGCGCAAGGATCTGGCCGTCCTGACACTGCTGCTGGATTCCGGCAAGGGCGCCATCGCCGCCGCGGTCGCCGGATGGGCCACCGACTGGGCCACGGCCGCCATGCTGGCCGCCGGGTTCGGCGCCGTCCTGGGGCACAACTTCCCTGTCTGGCTGAAATTCAAGGGCGGCAAGGGTGTCGCCACGACCCTCGGCGTCCTGCTGGCGACGGCCTGGCCGGTGGGTATCGCCGCTTGCCTGACTTGGTTGGCGGTCGCCGCGGCCAGCCGCTATTCGTCGCTCGCCGCCCTGGTGTCCCTGACCCTGGCGCCGGTCTACGCGGGCTTCCTCGCCACGCCGGACCATGTGCTGGTGTTCGGTGTCCTGGCCCTTCTGTCCCTGGTCCGCCACCGGGAGAACATCCAGCGCCTGACCAAGGGCACCGAAAGCAAGATCGGCCAAAAGAAGGGCGACGCCTGAGACAGGTCTTCGCGCGGCGCACGGGCCGACGACGCGGACCAAAGGCGCGGACAGAGACCGGTCGCGCGTCGCGAGGACTTCCCAACCCCGGCGAATCGCCGTAAAGAAAAATCAGCCGGTCGCCCGTGATCCCACGGTGCTCCCCCCGATCGCGCGTCTGAAACAGTCGCATCAGCGAAGGGGACCCCGTACATGACCACCTATATGATCAAAGTCGCCGGCGAAGGCTTGGTGAACAAGGCGCACCGCCACTCCGACCCCGGCCCGACTTCCGGTTCCTCGACCATTTTCGAAGTCGTCAACGTGCCCGACGGCGTGACCGAGGACGAGGTCATCGGCAAGGTCAAGGCCGTCTGGCGCGCGGTGCCGCACAACGACGCCTACGAAGTCGACTACGCCGACATCGCGGGCTGAGGCGCCGGGGGCGGAGGCCCAGCCCCTGGCGCGACCGGCCCTCGCCCCCTTCCGTTCTTTTTCGCGGCCCCCGCGACCGCCACCGGGCCGCCTCGCGTCTCTTCGTCCACTCCGGTGGCTTTTTGCCGTTGACCGTCCGCCATGCGGGCGTGAAGCTGAACGGCATGACCGCCCAGCCGCGCCATCTGCCGGAGGCCGACCGCCTCGACTGGCTTCGCTTGATCCGCTCCGAGAACGTGGGGCCGATCACCTTCTTCCGCCTTCTGGAGCGGTTCGGCACGGCGGGCGAAGCCCTGAAGGCCGTCCCGGACCTGGCCCGACGCGGCGGGCGCGGCAAGCCCATCCGCCTGTGTTCCAAGGCCGCCGCCGAACGGGAACTGATGACCGCCGCGCGCCTGGGGGTGCGCATGGTCTGCGCCGTGGAGCCGGACTATCCGCCCCGCTTGACCGAGGTCGAGGGCGGCCCGCCCTGCCTCTACATGGTCGGCCACGCGGACCTGCTCCGCCGCCCCACCGTCGGCATGGTCGGGGCGCGCAACGCCTCCCTCGGCGCCCGCTCCTTCGCCCGCAAGCTGGCGCACGATCTGGGCGAGGACGGCATCACCGTGGCCTCGGGCTTGGCGCGCGGCTTGGACACCGCCGCCCACGAGGGCAGCCTGGACTCCGGGACCGTCGGCGTCATCGCCGGGGGCATCGACGTCTTCTATCCGCCGGAAAACGAGGCCTTGCAGCGCGACATCGCGGCGCGCGGCCTCCTGGTGAGCGAGATGGCGCCGGGGACCGTGCCACAGGCCCGCCATTTCCCGCGCCGCAACCGAATCATCTCCGGCGTGTCGGACGGCGTCATCGTGGTCGAGGCGACGGCCCGCTCCGGCTCCCTCATCACCGCCCGCTTCGCCGCCGACCAGGGCCGCGAAGTCTTCGCCGTCCCGGGGTCGCCGCAGGACGCGCGGGCCGCCGGACCAAATCAACTGATCAAGGACGGCGCCGTCCTGACGCGCGACGCAGGGGACGTCCTGGAGGTCCTGCGGGAGTTGCTCCGGCGCCCCATGACGGAGCCGCCGGGGCGCCGTTTCCAGGGGCCGCCCCCAGGCCCCATGCCGGACGAGGCGGACCTCCTCGCCGCCCGTCGTCTGGTGACCGAAGCCCTCTCCATGACTCCTGTCACGGTTGACGAAATCATCCGGCAGTGCCAATTGTCTCCCTCCGTGGTCTCCATGATCGTGCTGGAGATGGAGCTGGCGGGACGCCTGGAGCGTCACCCCGGCAACCGGGTCTCCGCCTTGCGCGAGGCCTGATCGCGGCCTGTTCCGGGGAGCCGGGGAGGCCCCCTGAACCTGAGAAGTAGGCAGCGACCGGAACCCCATGAACGTCGTCATCGTCGAGTCCCCGGCCAAGGCCAAGACCATCAACAAGTACCTGGGCAAGGACTTCACCGTCCTCGCCTCCTACGGTCATGTGCGCGACCTGCCGCCCAAGGACGGCTCGGTGCGCCCCGAAGCCGACTTCGAGATGGACTGGACCACCGACGCCCGGTCGGAAAAGCAGCTCAAGGAAATCGTCCGTGCCGTGAAGGGCGCCCAGCGCCTGTTCCTCGCCACCGACCCGGATCGCGAGGGAGAGGCCATTTCCTGGCATGTGCTGGAGGAATTGACCCGGCGCAAGGCGCTGAAGAAGGACGTAGAGGTCAAGCGCGTCACCTTCAACGCCATCACCAAGGACGCCGTGACCGAAGCCATGGCCAATCCGCGCGGCCTGGACCAGGAACTGATCGACGCCTATCTGGCGCGCCGGGCGCTGGACTATCTGGTCGGCTTCACCCTGTCGCCGGTGCTGTGGCGCAAACTTCCCGGCTCCCGCTCGGCGGGCCGCGTGCAGTCGGTCGCCCTGCGCCTGATCTGCCAACGCGAGTCCGAGATCGAGGAGTTCAAGGCCGAGGAATATTGGACCGTCGACACGCTGCTGGCGTCCGCCGGCGATAAACCGTTCTCGGCCCGCCTCACCCATTTGGAGGGCGAGAAGCTCGCCAAGTTCGGCCTGCCCGACGAAACCGCCGCCGAACGCGCCCGCAAGGCCATCGAAGGCGCCGACTTCTCGATCAAGTCCATCGAGCGCAAGCAGGTCAAGCGCAACCCGGCCCCGCCGTTCACCACCTCCACCCTGCAACAGGAAGCGGCGCGCAAGCTCTACTTCTCGGCCACCAAGACCATGA
>CAZFRK010000075.1:0-10838 GCA_964521375.1 uncultured Rhodobacterales bacterium | reverse complement strand
TCGTCGGCGCCCATATGGTCGGCGTCGACGCGCCGGAGATCATCCAGGGCATCGGGATCGCCGTGCGGGCGGGGCTGACCAAGCGGGACTTCGACGCCACCGTCGGCATTCATCCGACCTCGGCGGAGGAGTTCGTCACCATGCGCGTGCCGGTCCCCGACCCCGACAACGAACACACCGACTGACGGCGTCGGAGGGGCCGCCCGACCACCGGGGCCGACCGCCCCTCCGGCGCCATCCCGCGGCCTGTGCGTGTTGCATTGCCGGGCGGGCGGGCGTATAGCTGCCTACTTCAAAATCGAACGCGCGGACCAAGGACGAGGATTATGAGCGGCATGACCAGCCGAGAGTGGACGCCCGACAGTTGGCGGACCATCGTGGACAGCACCATCCAGGCCGGTGGGGCCATGGAGAGCTTCCAGATGCCGACCTATCCGGACGCCGACGCCCTGGCGCGCGCCGAAGGCACGCTCGGCGTCATGCCGCCGCTGGTCTTCGCCGGTGAGGCCCGCAACCTGAAGCGCCATTTGGCCGACGTCTGCGAGGGCAAGGCGTTCCTGTTGCAGGGCGGCGACTGCGCCGAAAGCTTCGAGGATTTCCGCGCCGACGGCATCCGCGACACCTTCCGCGTGCTGTTGCAGATGGCCGTGGTCCTGACCTTCGGCGCCTCCTGCCCGGTGGTCAAGGTCGGGCGTCTGGCCGGTCAGTTCGCCAAGCCGCGCTCCGCGCCGACCGAGGTCGAGAACGGCGTCGAACTGCCGAGCTACAGGGGCGACATGATCAACGGCGCGGCCTTCACCGAAGAGCAGCGCCTGCCGGACCCCTACCGCATGGTGCGCGCCTACAATCAGGCCGCCGCGACGTTGAACCTGTTGCGCGCCTTCGCCGAAGGCGGCTACGCCGACCTGCACAAGGTCCATCAGTGGACCTTGGGCTTCGTCCAGGGATCGGACGCCGCCGCCCGCTATCAGGAAATGGCTGATCGCATCCAGGAAACCCTCGGCTTCATGCAGGCCTGCGGCCTGACCGGCGAGACCGTGCCGCAGATCCGCAAGACCGCCTTCTACACCAGCCACGAGGCGCTGCTGCTGCCCTACGAGCAGGCGCTGACCCGCGTCGATTCCACCTCCGGCGACTGGTACTGCTGTTCCGCCCACCTGCTGTGGATCGGCGAGCGCACCCGCCAGTTGGATGGGCCGCACGTCGAATTCCTGCGTGGCGTCGGCAACCCCATCGGCGTCAAGGTCGGTCCCAAGATGACCGAGGACGAGCTGCTGCGCCTGTGCGCCGCGCTCAATCCGGCCAACGAGGCCGGACGCCTGACGCTGATCACCCGCATGGGCGCCGAAACGGTCGCCGCCAAGCTGCCCGCCCTGGTGCGCGCGATCAAGCGCGAAGGCCGCAAGGTGGTGTGGTCCTGCGACCCCATGCACGCCAACACGGTCAAGACGACCAACGGCTTCAAGACCCGCTCCTTCGACCGTATCCTGGACGAGGTGAAGGCCTTCTTCGCCGTCCACCGCGCCGAGGGCACCCACGCCGGTGGCCTGCACTTCGAACTGACGGGCCGCGACGTGACCGAATGCGTCGGCGGCAGTCAGGCGATCACCGAGGCCGGTCTGGCCGACCGCTACTTCACCTTCTGTGATCCGCGGCTCAACAACAATCAGTCCCTGGAACTGGCCTTTCTGATCTCCGAGGCCCTGAAGGACGAACGTCACGCGCAGGCCGGGGCCGCCAGCGCGGCGGAATAGGTCTGACGCCGGGGTGAGGCAAGGGTATGGCTGACCGCACCGCCGATACGCTCTGCGCCGCTTGGCCGCGGCCAGAGGACGTGTCCGCCTGGACCGACAAGTACTTCGCCCGCACGCGGGCGGTGATCGAACGCTTCGGCGATTGCCGGGTCACCTACGCCGTCTTCATGCGCCGTCCGGTCATGGCCGCCACCCGCCTGGCCTGCGACTGGCTCCAGACCATGGCCGACGCGCGCGGCGCCTCGGTGACGATCGAGCAGGTGCACGAGGAAGGCGACTGGGTCGGCGCCGGTGAGCCGATGATGTACATCACCGGCTCCTTCGCCTTTCTGGTCGATCTGGAGACGTTGCTGCTGCAAAAGCTGGGGGCGGCCTGCGTCGCCGCCTACAACGCCTTCACCATGTGCGAGGATCTGCCCAGGATCGCCTTCCTGGCCATGGACGCCCGCCATTGCGCGGGAACGGAAATGGCCGAGCTGATGGCCTACGCGGCCTCGGTCGGCTCGCGCGCCGCGCATAAGTCGTCGGGAGCCGTCGGCTTCATCGGCAACGCCAACGACGCCACGGCCCGTTTCTTCGGCAAGGACGAGGGCATGGGCACCATGCCGCACGCCCTGATCGGCTACGCCGGATCGACCCTGCGCGCCGCCGAAATGTTCCACGAAACCTTCCCCGACCTGGATCTGGTGGTGCTGTCCGACTATTTCGGCCAGGAAGTCACCGATACCCTGGCGGTCTGCGACCGCTTCCCGGACCTGGCGGCCCAGGGGCGCGTTTCCGTGCGCCTGGACACCCACGGCGGACGCTTCATGGAATGCGTCGACACGCAGTCCAGCTACGACGTTTTGGAACGGCGCGCGCCCAAGGCCATCCGCGGCTATCGGACGGAAACCGAGCTGCGCCACCTGATCGGCACCGGCGTGTCCGCCGCCGCCATCTGGGTCATGCGCGAGAAGCTGGACGCCGCCGGATACAAGAAGGTGAAGATCGTCGTCTCCTCGGGCTTTTCCCCCGCCAAGTGCAAGGTCATGGCCTACGCCAAGGCGCCCATCGACGTGATCGGCACCGGCTCGTTCCTGCCCGACCATTGGGGCGAGACCTACGCCACGGCCGACGTCATTTCCTACAACGGGGTGTCGCGGGTCAAGCTGGGGCGCGAGTTCCTGCTGCGCCGCGGCGACGGGGACGGCGAGGACGCCTGAGCCGTCCTGAAGCTCCCCGGGCCGCCGGAGCGGCGGCTCATCGGTCGCGCGCCTCGTCGGGCGGCGGTGGGGTCGCCAACAGCATGGGCGGTCCGTCCGCCGGATCGGCCCGGTCGGCCTCGACGCGGTTCAGTTCGGCATGCAGGTGGCGCAGGCTCCGCATCCCCTCGGCGCCGATGGCGGCCTCCAGGGTCGACGGCTGATCCCTCAGGCGGCGCCTCATGTCCGCGTAAAGGGCGCGGACCAGGACCAGGGCCTTGGCCTCGTCCATGACCCACAGCCTGTGGCCATCTTCCGGCGGTGGGGCGCCCAGGTGGCCGTTCACCACGGCGATGAGCCATTCCGTCCGCTTGTGGAGGTCGCTGAAATAGGGCGCCATGTCGGCCAGGGCGCTGTCGACCAGGGCGACGATCTCGGGCCGCGCGGCCAGTTCCGTCCAGTCGATGGGGGCGGGGCTGTCCGCCTTCATGGCCTCCACGGCGTGACGGACCGCGTCCTCGCAGGCGTCGTAATGGTCCAGGCCGATCATCTTGGTCACGGCGACCATGAAGCCCGGTATCAGGCGGCGGGACAGGACGGCGCCGTCGCGCACGCCCTCGTCGCCCTGCCGCTTGGGCAGAAGGTGGGCGAAACGGCGGATCAGCAGCCGTTCGAAGGGGTGATGGCGCCGCTCGTCCCAGCGCAGGGCCTCATGCAGCAGCAGGCAGTGGTCGATGTGGGTGTCGGAGATGCGGCGGTAGTCGGTCAGGAAGCCTTCCGCCAGGGACCGGACGCGGGCCACCGGCAAGCGACCGTCGCGGGTCGCCTCCAGTTCGAGCGTACGCACGAACTCCATGATGAGCATGCGGGTCATGTCCAGCGGACAGCCCTTCGGATCGTTCTCACTCATCCGACACCTCCCGACCGTCCTTTTCCCTTTATGATACGTCATCGTGCGAAGCCTGCCCATAAGAAGCGATCCAAGGTGCGACCGGTCCGCCCATGGGCGACGTTGACACGGCGGGACGCGCCTCATAGCTTCACCTCTCACATCGCAGAGCGTGCACCCATGGCCGACAGCTTCATTCTTTCCCTGGCGCAGTTGAATCCCACGGTCGGCGACGTGCGGGCCAACGTGGCGCGGGTCCGCGAGGCCCGCGAGCAGGCCGCCGCCGCCGGATCCACGGTCATGGTGACGCCGGAACTGGTGGTGTCGGGCTATCCGCCCGAGGATCTGGTCTATCGCGACAGCTTCCTGGCCCTGTGCGAAGAGGAAGTGGCCGCCCTGGCCGCCGAAACCGCCGACGGGGGACCGGCGCTGATCGTCGGCACTCCGGTGCGCCGCGACGGCAAGGTCTACAACGCCGCCGTGGTCCTGGACGACGGCGCGGTGAAGGCGACGGTGCTGAAGCACCATCTGCCCAACTACGGTGTCTTCGACGAGGCCCGCGTCTTCGCGCCCGGTCCGTTTCCCGGTCCGGTGCGGGTGCGTGGCGTGCGCCTCGGCGTTCTGGTGTGCGAGGACATGTGGTTCCCCGACGTGGCCGAGACCCTGGCCGAGACCGGGGCCGAGCTTCTGGTGGTGCCCAACGGATCTCCCTTCGAGGTGGACAAGCCCGACCAGCGCCTGAACCACGCCGTCAATCGCGTGCGGGAAACCGGCCTGCCGCTGGTCTACGTCAATCAGGTCGGCGGCCAGGACGAATTGGTCTTCGACGGCGCCAGCTTCGTGGTCGGCGCGGACTACGCCCTGCGCCACGCCGCGCCCGCCTGGCGGGAGAGCCTGACCCACACGCGGTGGAGCAAGGACGCCGCCGGGCGCTGGACCTGCGCCGAGGCCGAGATCGCGCCTCAGCCGGACCGCCGCGAGCAGATCTATCAGGCCATGATGCTGGGGCTGCGCGACTATGTGCGGAAGAACGGCTTCCCCGGCGTCCTCCTGGGTCTGTCGGGGGGCATTGATTCCGCCCTATCCGCCGCCGTCGCCGCCGACGCCTTGGGACCGGAGCAGGTGCATTGCGTGATGATGCCCTCGCCTTATACCTCCGCGGAAAGCCTGGAGGACGCCGCCGCCGTGGCGCGGTTGCTCGGCGCGCCGCTGGAGGAGATCAACATCGGTCCGGCCATGGACGCCTTTGGTGGGATGCTGGGACCCTTCTTCGAGGGACGCGACCCCGACATCACCGAGGAAAACATCCAGTCCCGCGCCCGCGGCGTGACCCTGATGGCCCTGTCCAACAAGTTCGGCCACATGGTCCTGTCGACCGGCAACAAGTCGGAAATGAGCGTCGGCTACGCCACCCTCTATGGCGACATGTGCGGCGGCTACAATCCCCTGAAGGACATCTATAAGACGGTCGTCTTCGACGTCTGCCGCTGGCGCAACGCGCACAAGCCCGCGGGCGCCCTGGGGCCGGACGGGCCGGTGATGCCGGAGCGGGTCATCACCAAGCCGCCGTCGGCGGAACTGCGCCCCGACCAGAAGGACGAGGACAGCCTGCCGCCCTACGCGGTGCTGGACGATATCCTGCATCGCCTGATCGAGCTGCAACAAGGCTGTTCCAAGGCCGCCGAGACGGGCGGCCACGATCCGGCGGTGGTGGAGCGCATCTGGCGGCTGCTCAACCGCGCCGAATACAAACGCCGTCAGGCCCCGCCGGGCGTCAAGATCGGTCTGCGGTCCTTCGGCCGGGACCGCCGTTATCCGATCACCAACGCTTATGTTGGGCCGCACTGAGGATCTGGAATGCTTGTCCGTTTCGCCCCGTCGCCGACCGGCGCCCTGCACGTCGGCAACGCGCGTATCGCCCTGGTGAACGTCCTGCTGGCCGAGGGCCAAGCCGGCAACGTGGTCCTGCGGTTCGACGACACGGACCGTGACCGCTCCCGCGAGGAATACGTGCGCGGCATCATGACGGACCTGCGGTGGCTCGGCCTGCCGTGGGGCGAGGAGGTGTTCCAGAGCCAGCGCCTGGATCTCTATCAGGCGGCGGCGGAAAGGCTGATCGACGCCGGACGCCTCTATGCCTGCTACGAGACGCCCGAAGAGCTGGAGTACATGCGCCGTCGTCAGCGGGCCAAGGGGCGCCCGCCGATCTACGACCGCGCCGGTCTGGGCCTGAGCGACGCGGATCGTGCCAAGCTGGAGGCCGAGGGACGGCGTCCCCATTGGCGGTTCAAGCTGGAGCCGGGCCAACTGGCCTTCGACGATCTGGTGCGCGGTCCTTGTTCCTACGACGCGGCCAATCTGTCCGACCCGGTGCTCATCCGCGAGGACGGCACCTTCCTCTATATGCTGCCGTCGGCGGTGGACGACGCCGACCTGGGCATCACCCACGTGGTGCGCGGCGAGGATCACGTCACCAACACCGCCGTCCAGATCCAGCTCTTCGAGGCCCTGGGGGCGACGCCACCCTCCTTCGCCCACCTGCCGCTGCTGGTCGACGCCGAGGGCAAGGGCCTGTCCAAGCGCCTCGGCAGCCTGTCGTTGGCCGATCTGCGGGCGCAAGGCATCGAGCCGATGGCGGTGAACAGCCTGCTGGCCCGCCTGGGGTCGTCGGACGCCATCGAGCCGGTGGCCGACCTGAGGGCCTTGGTCGAAGGCTTCGACATCGCCCATGTCAGCCGGGCGACGCCCCGCTTCGATCCGGCGGACCTGGAGCGGCTGAACCAGAAGCTTCTCCATGCCATGCCCTGGGAACTCGCCGGACCGCGCCTCCACGCCCTGGGACTGGACCACGCCGACGAAGCCTTCTGGGAGGCGGTGCGCCCCAACCTGTCGGTCTTCGCCGAGGTGGCGGACTGGTACGCCGTCGTCCACGGCCCCGTGACGTCCGCCGTCGAGACCGACGACGACCGCGCCTTCCTGGCCCAGGCCGCCGCCCTGCTGCCCCAGGAACCGTGGGACGCCGCCACCTGGAAGCTCTGGACGGGGCAGGTCAAGGAAGCGACGGGCCGCAAGGGCAAGACCCTATTCCTGCCGCTGCGCCTGGCCCTGACCGGGCGCGGCCACGGCCCGGAAATGAGCCACCTCCTGCCGTTGATCGGGCGTGGGCGCGCTATGGACCGCCTGGTCGCCTGAGGCGACCCCTCAGGCTCGCGCCAGGGCGTCGACGTGGTCCGCGCGTCGGTGGCCGTTTCTCCACCTGACCGGCGGCCGTCCAGGTCCCTTGGGGCGCCGGTGTCGCGCGGCTGCCCGGTGCTCCACTTCGAGTCTCGTTCCGAGTCCCCCATGGCCCTGCCTCGCGCTCGGTCTTTTGGTGTAGGGGTGGGCGGGACGACTGGCGTGGGAGAGGCGCCTTCGGGACGCTCCATCCGGACGCTCCAACGGTCTGCCGCGGCCTGTCGCCGGGCGGCCCCGCGCCCTGGTCCGCCGTCGGTCGTGATCGAAAAGACACGGCGGATGAGCCTGTATGGAGAAAAAGGCTCGGTCGGGGTTGCGGTCCCTCCCTTTTGTATACAATACTGTGTTCAAGGTGTGCGGCGGGTTCCGTCGCGCCGAAAAAGCAGAGACGCGGCGATCCATTAAAACGGCCGCGCTGGGAGGAATATAAAGATGGTCATCCGTCTGATCGACGGGGTGAACGAGGCCGTCGGTCGCGTGGTGTCGGTGGTCGCCGTGCTCTTCGCCTCGATCATCATCTACGACGTCACCATGCGATATGCCTTCAACGCCCCGTCGCGTTGGGCCTTCGACATCTCCAAGATGCTCTACGGCTTCTATTTCGTGATGCTGGGCGGCTATGCCCTGCGCCATCAGGCGCACGTGCGGGTCGATCTCCTGACCGAGAAGTTGGGGCACAAGGCGCGGCGCTGGGTCGAGATCGCGGGCTATCCGCTGTTCTTCTTTCCCTTCGCCATCGTCTTCGTCCTCAAGGCCTATGACTTCGCGGCGCGATCCGTGGCGTCGGGAGAGTCGACCTACGGCGCGGTTCAGATCCCGGTCTATCCGCTGAAGATCGCCATGGCCGTGGCGGCCGCCCTGCTGCTGGTGCAGGGCGTGTCCGAATTCATCAAACTCATCTTGAACCGGGAGGACGACGGCGATGCTCGGTCCTGAACTCCTCGCCGTCGTCATGTTCGGCCTGCTGGTGCTGGGGCTGCTCCTCGGCCACCCGCTGGCCTTCGTCCTGGGCGGCACGGCGGTCATCGGCGCCTATCTGGGGCCGGGGGAGCGCATCCTGGGCATCATCGTCAGCCGCATTTTCGGCGATGTGCTCGACAACTACACCCTGATCGCCATTCCGCTGTTCGTCCTGATGGCGCGGTTCCTGTCGGACTCCGGCGTCACCGACAAGATGTTCGAGGC
Source organism: uncultured Rhodobacterales bacterium (assembly GCA_964521375.1). Classification (GTDB taxonomy): domain Bacteria; phylum Pseudomonadota; class Alphaproteobacteria; order Rhodospirillales; family Rhodospirillaceae; genus CAZFRK01. The sequence goes on along the minus strand of CAZFRK010000075.1, from coordinate 2,595 downwards.
CCTGCGCCTGATCATGGCGCGGGTGCGCGGCGGCCTGGCGCTGGCGGTGGTCTTCATTTCCATCCTGCTGGCGGCGACCACCGGCATCATCGGCGCCTCCATCACCGTGATGGGGGTGATCGCCCTGCAGCCGATGCTGCAATACCGCTACAGCCCGACGCTGACGACCGGCGTGATCGCCGCCTCGGGGAGCCTGGGCATCCTCATTCCGCCGTCCATCATGCTCATCCTGATGGCCAGCTACTCGCCGCTGTCGGTCGGGGAGCTTTTCGCCGGGGCCATGGTGCCGGGCGTCATGCTGGGCCTGCTCTACGCCGCCTATGTGGCGCTGGTCGCCATTTTCCGGCCCGACCTCGCTCCGGCGGCGGAAAGCCATGAACTGGGCGAGCATTCCCGCGCCCAGATCTGGAAGATGCTGCTGGTCGAAGCCATCCCGCCGATCATCCTGATCCTGGGCATCCTGGGCAGCCTGCTCATGGGCATCGCCACGGCGACCGAGGCGTCCGCCGTCGGCGTGCTGCTGGCGCTGGGGATCGTGATCGCGCGCCGGAAGTTCGAATGGCGGACCTTCTTCGGCGCCATCCTGGAGACGGGCCGCACCTCGGCCATGATCCTCTTCATCGTCGTCGGCGCCACCGCCTTCACCGGCGTCTTCAACATCGGCGGCGGCCTGGGCGCGGTGCAGGACATCATCCGCGGCCTGGATATGCCTGCCTGGGCGCTGGTGACGATCATGATGGTGATCGTCTTCATCCTGGGTGCCTTCCTGGACTGGACCGGGATCGTGCTCCTGTCCTTCCCCATCTTCCTGCCCATCGTCCAGGAAATGGGCATCGACATGCTGTGGTTCGTCGTCCTGATGGCCGTCGTTCTGCAAACGTCCTTCCTGACGCCGCCCTTCGGCTATGCCTTGTTCTACCTGCGGGCCATCGCCCCGGCCGAAGTGCGGACCAGCCAGATCATCAAGGGGGTGGTCCCCTTCATCGGACTGATCGTCTTGATGGTTCTTCTGGTGGCGCTGGCGCCAAGCCTCGTCACCTGGATGCCGAAAGTTCTCTACGGGTCCTAAAAAATACAATCCACTGGAGGAAACGCATGACCAAGCTGACGAAGATCGCCTGCGGCGCCACCGTCGCCCTGACCATGAGCGGCCCGGCCATGGCCGCCGAGACCTGGACCATGACGTCCACCTGGCCGTCGTCCCTGGAGCTGATCGAGTTCGACAAGCACTGGGTCGACTTGGCCAACAAGCTGACCGGCGGCGAGCTGTCCATCCAGTTCTTCGAGGGCGGCTCCCTGGTGCCCTCGGGCGAAGTGTTCGGCGCCGTGCAGTCGGGCGACATCCAGGCCGGCGCCGACTGGCCGGGTTACTGGGCCGGGCGTAGCCCCGCCTTCTCGCCGCTGGCCACGCACACCAGCCTGTTCAACGCCATCGACTACCTGAACTGGCTCCAGGGCTGGGGCGGCAAGGAAATCTACAACGAGGTCTACGGCCAGTTCGGCATGGTCTACCTGCCCTACGCCCTGACCAACAACGAGTCCGGCTTCCGGACCCAGGAGCCGATCGCCAGCCTTGAGGACCTGAAGGGCAAGCGCCTGCGTCTGTCCGGCCTCGACCAGGGCAAGGTGCTGGAGCGCCTGGGCGGCAACCAGGTGTCCATGGCCGGTCAGGAAATCTACCAGGCCCTGGAGCGTGGCGTCATCGACGGCTCCGAATTCTCCACCCCCAACGTCGACTGGAGCGCCGGTTTCCAGCAGGTGACCAAGGCCTGGGCCACTCCCGGCTGGCACCAGTCCGCCTCCGTCTTCGGCGTCATGATCAACAAGGCCTCCTGGGACGCCCTGTCGCCGGAGACCCAGGAAAAGCTGAAGATCGCCGCCGACGCCACGCTGGCATGGTCCATCGGCTTCTCCGAGCAGCGGTCTTCGGAGGCCACCCGCAAGTTCGCCGAAGCGGGCATCGACATCACCCGCATGGATGACGCCGCCCTGGCCGAAATCCAGAAGATCTCCAACGAGGTGATCGAGGAAAGCGCCTGCGCCAACCCGCTGACCGCCAAGGTCTACGCCAGCCAGCTGTCTTACCTGCAGGACTACAAGGCTTGGCGCGAGGCCTCGGCGCCGTTCAACCTGGGCCGCGTCCCGAACGGCCCGGACCTTGAAAAAATCAAGGCTTGCGCGAAGTAAGTCCCGCTTTTTAGATCGTCGGGGACGGGGAGGGCCGGAAGGTCCTCCCCGTTTCCGTTCCGGAAGCGCGGTTTCCCGGCTCTTCGGGCTTGACCGGCGGGCCGTTCTGGCCATAATGCGCGCTTCACCATTCCCGAGAATGCGGGTTGGGGCAGACGTCTATTGCCTTGGCCACGCCGCCCGGACACGGGGTCGGACTATCGGGACACCAAGGCGCCAAGCGCCTGCAAGAAAGGACACGACCTATGTCGAAGCGTATCAACGCGAAGCACAAGATTGACCGCCGCCTCGGCGTGAACCTCTGGGGCCGCCCGAAGTCGCCGATCAACAAGCGCGAATACGGCCCGGGCGAACACGGCCAGCGCCGCAAGAAGCCGTCCGACTACGGCACTCAGCTGAAGGCCAAGC
>CAZFRK010000074.1:7219-10881 GCA_964521375.1 uncultured Rhodobacterales bacterium | reverse complement strand
CGACGATGGCGATGGGGGTGGCGTCCTTGCTCATGCCCATGACGCGCAGGACCGGTTGTAGGGCGCGCGAGCAGACCTCCGTGACGCCCAGCACGTCGAACAGGCGCAGCAGGAAGATCAACCCCAGGATGATGCCGAAGACCCCGGCCAGCGAGATGGCGGAATTCTCCATCCATTCCAGCCATCCGGCGTCGGCGGTGGTGGTCGGCAGCCAGGCGATGCGCACCGGCTGTTGCAGCACGTCCAGCCACAGGTAAAGCCCGTTGAGGATGGCCCCGTAGGCCATGGCGGCGACGAAGCGCAGGCCGGTGGTGAAGGCCAGCGACGTGCCCGCCTTCTGGCAGACGCGCTGTTCCACCGGGATGGAGTGGAAGGCCAGGACCATGGACAGCAGGACGGTGATCTGCGCCACGGTCAGGGGGGCTTCGGGCAGGACGCCGATCAGCGCCGCGGCGCCGCCGTAGATATTGACCAGGGCCGCCGTCGCCCACACCAGCCCCATTTCCTGGGGCAGGCCGACCAGCGCCATCAAGGGCGCGAAGGCCGCCGACAGGATGCCGATCAGGCCCAGCATGACGGCGACCTTCACGGCCACCATCACCGGCACCATGATCTTCACCAGATCCCAGTAGAGGGTGACGGATTCGCGGACGACGCGGATCAGGAACGCGGGCACGGCCCGAACGACGGCGATCGGGTGGGGCAAGGGACCCTCGCTGGACGGAATGGGGGCGGTCAGGCCCCAGTCATAGCGCGATTGGGTCTTTGGTTCCAGAGGCGCCTTGCAGCAGCTTTTCGAAGGCGTCGGCGGGCAGCGGGTGGCCGAACAGGAAGCCCTGGAACATGTCGCAGTACTGGGTCAGCAGGAAGTCGATCTGGTCCTCGCTCTCCACGCCCTCGGCGACGACGGCCAGTCCCAGCTTGCGGGCCATGGCGATGACGGCCTCGACCAGGATGGCGTCCTCGCGGTTGTCCAGGACGTCATGGACGAAGGACCGGTCCACCTTCAGCGTCGAGAAGGGGAAGCGGCGCAGATGCTGGAGCGAGGAGGTGCCGGTGCCGAAGTCGTCGATGGTCAGGTGGACGCCGCGTTCCACGACTTGGTTGAGGTGCGAGTCGATCAGCGGCAGGTCGGCCATCAGCAGCGACTCGCTGACTTCCAGTTCCAGGGCCTCGGCGGGCAGGCCGCTGTCGGCCAGCGCCCGGTCGATGATGGTCAGGAAATCGGGCGCCCCGACCTGACGACCGGCGATATTGACCGAGATGACCATGGCCGGATGGCCCGCCTGGCGCCAGCGTTGGCAGTGGCGGCAGGCCGACGACAGGACCATGGCGCCCAGGTCGCCGATCAGGCCGATGTCCTCGGCGGCGTGCAGGAAGGCGCCGGGGGAGATCAGGCCGCGTTCGGGGTGCTCCCACCGCACCAGGGCCTCGGCGCCGATGATGCGGCGGCTGGCGGCGTCGACCATGGGCTGGAAATGCACCGCGAACTCGCCGTCGCGCAGGGCCTTGCGCAGGTCCGCCTCCAGCTTCAGTCGGACCTCGGTGGCGGCGTTCATGTCGGGGGTGAAGAACTGATAGGTGTTCCGGCCCGTCTCCTTGGCCTGATACATGGCCTGGTCGGCGTTCTTCAAAAGGCCGTCGGCGTCGTCGGCGTCGTTGGGGAACAGGGCGATGCCGATGGAGCCGCCGATGAAGGCCTGTTGGCCGTCGCCGACATCGAAGGGGCGGCGCAGGGCTTCCAGGACGCGCGCGGCGACACGGGTGATCGCCTCCTCCGGGCCGGGATTGGGCAGGATGGCGGTGAATTCGTCGCCGCCCAGGCGGGCCACGGTGTCGGTGTCGCGCATGCAGTCGACCAGCCGTCCACCGACCTGCCGCAGGACCAGGTCGCCGATTTCGTGGCCCAGGGTGTCGTTGACCGCCTTGAAGCGGTCGAGGTCGATGAACATGACCGCCAGACGTGTGTCTTCCCGGCGGGCCCGGCCAAGCGCCTGGAGCAGGCGGTCCTTGAACAGGACCCGGTTGGGCAGCTCGGTCACCTGATCGAAGTTGGCCCGCTTCCAGTTGAGCAGGTCGGCTTCCTTGCGGCCCGTCACGTCCTCCTTCACGCAGACGAACTGGGTCACCTTGCCGCGCGCGTCGCGCATGGGCGAGATGGCCGTGAACTCCCAACAGAGCGTGCCGTCCTTGCGGCGGTTGCGCAGTTCGCCCTTCCATTCGCGGCCCCGCGACAGGGCGGCCCACAGGTCCGCGTAGACCTCGGCGCGGGTTTCGCCCGAGGCCAGGATGGCCGGGGTGCGGCCCAACACCTCGGCGGGGGTGTAGCCGGTCATCTCCGTGAAGCGCGGATTGACGTATTCGATGACGCCGTCGGCGTCGGTGATGAAGACGCTGGTGGCCGACTGCTCGACCGCCCAGGACAGCTTGCGCAACTCGGCCTCGATGCGCCGCCGCTCTGTGATGTCCTTGACCGTGGCGATGGTGTGGCGGTGCCCCGTGTCGTCCTGGGCCACGGCGGCGTGGATGTTGACGGCGACGCGGCGTCCATCCAGGCCGCGCAGTTCCACCTCCACCTCCGTCGGGGCCGATTCGCCCTTCAGATAGGCGTCGTGGAGCCGCAGCAGGCGTTCGCGGTCGGCTTGGCTGACCAGATCTCCCATGACGCGGCCGATCAATTGCGCCGGATGGGTGCCGAGCATGCGGGCGAACGGCTCGTTGACGTATTCGTAGCGACCGTCGCGGATCAGGACCAGGCCGTCCTGGATCGAATCCACCAGCGTCCGGTAGCGACGCTCGCTGGCCCGCAGGGCCGCCTGGGCGCGGTTGTGCTCGGTGACGTCCAGGACGATGGCCGACGCCCCGGTCAGCCGTCCGGTGGTGTCGGTCAGGGTGGTGGAAAAGACCTGGGCCTCGATCCGGCCGCCCGCCTTGGTGCGCAGACGCAGGTCCAAGGTCCGGTGCAGGACCCCCGCGGCGGCGGCGCGCATCTGTTCGGCCACCTGGGCGTGGCCCTCCTCGTCCAGGAACCGGAACAGGCGGCGCCCGATCAACTCGTGGCGCCCGTAGCCGAGCATGGCGCACAGCGGATCGTTGACGTCGATGACGCGACCGCGCGTGTCGGTCTCCACGAATCCCTCGGACAGGGCGTTGAAGATGGCGCGGAACCGGCGGTCGCTGGACAGCATCATCTGCTCGACCTGCTTGGCCTCGGTAATGTCGCGCACCTGGATAACCAAGCCCGACGGGCGCCCGTAGGCGTCGCGCGACACGGCGACGGCCAGGCCGCACCAGGCATGCAGGCCGGTCGGGCGGCGGATGCGGCAGTCGCGATGGAACGCCCGCGTCTGGCCGCTCAGCAGGTGCGGCAGGCGGTCGACCAGATGACCGGCGTCGCGCGGGTCCAGCAGCGCGGCCAGGTCAAGGTCGATGGCTTCGTACTGGGCCAGTCCGAAAAGTTCGCAAAAGGCGCGGTTGGCGTCCAGGACACGCCCGTCCGTCGTCGCCACGGCCAAGCCGTCCGCGGCGGCGTGCAGGGCGTCGGCGATGGAGGGCGGCGCGGGCGGCGCGGGCGGCGCGCGGTCGCCCGGCGAGGACGGCGCGCGTCCCCCCGTGCGAGGGGGCGAACCGGGCAGCGTGCGGCCCATGCGGGTCTCCCGGGG
>CAZFRK010000074.1:0-7209 GCA_964521375.1 uncultured Rhodobacterales bacterium | reverse complement strand
GCAAACCATGCTGGCAGTCGAGGCCTCTGTCCGATAGTGGCCGTTAGGACTAACGCCATGGCGGTTTGGCGGGGGAAAGGGCCGCGCTTCTATGCCTTTCGGCCTAGTGTCGCGCCTCGCGAAACCGGGTCTCGGGCGGCGGTGTCCGGGGCGTCGCGACGACTGGAACGCGTGGGCGTTGATTCCGGCGCCGCTGTCTGGCATGCTGTCCCGCATGAACGCTTCGACCGACATGGGCCGCGCTGGGCGGCCAAACCTGCTACGGGGACTAGGTGCCCTGGCGTCCTGACCGGCGCCGGATCGTTTCGCGTTGCCCCCGTTCAGTGCCGTCGAGGCCGGAAATATGACTCCTGTATCCTCTCTTCCTCCTCTGTCCTGCCCTGCCGTCATCGGCAAGGTCCATGGGCGTCTGGTCGTTCGGGCCGGGTCCTGGGCGCGACTAATCGCCGGCCACCGGGACTGACGCGGCGTCCCGGAGGCCGTACCGATATCCGCGCCATCGCTTAAGGACAAGAGACGAGACGAAGAGCCGAGACATGACCAAGATCATCAAGCCCCAGACCCGCCCGGCGGCGAAGATCGACCCCGCCGCCAAATACGTTCCCTTCGCGCCCGTGGCCCTGCCGGACCGCGCCTGGCCGGGCAAGACCATCACCCAGGCGCCCCGCTGGTGTTCGGTCGACCTGCGTGACGGCAACCAAGCGCTGGTCGAGCCCATGGGCTGGGAACGCAAGCTGCGCCTCTGGGACACCCTGGTCGCCATGGGCTTCAAGGAAATCGAGGTCGGTTTCCCGGCGGCCTCGCAGACCGATTTCGACTTCTGCCGCATGCTGATCGAGGAAGGCCGCATCCCCGACGACGTGGCCATCCAGGTGCTGACCCAGTCGCGTGACGCCCTGATCGCCCGTACCTTCGAGGCCATTCGCGGCGCCCCGCACGCCGTCGTCCACCTCTACAACTCGACCTCCACCTTGCAGCGCAGGGTGGTCTTCGGGATGGACGAGGACGGCATCGTCGAGATCGCCGTCAATGGCGCCCGCCTCATCAAGTCGCTGGCCGAGGGGCTGGAGGGCGTGACCAAGGTCACCTGCCAGTACAGTCCGGAAAGCTTCACCGGCACCGAATTGCCCTTCGCCGTGCGCATCACCGAGGCGGTGGCCGACGTCTGGGAACCGACCCCGGACCACCGGATGATCGTCAATCTCCCGGCGACGGTGGAGATGTCGACGCCCAACATCTACGCCGACCAGATCGAATGGTTCGCCCGCGCCGTGAAGGGCCGGGAAAACCTGATCCTGTCGGTCCATCCGCACAACGACCGCGGCACCGCCGTCGCCGCCGCCGAGCTGGCGCTCATGGCCGGGGCCGACCGGGTCGAAGGCACGCTGTTCGGCAACGGCGAGCGCACCGGCAACGTGGACGTCTGCACGCTGGCGCTCAACCTCTTCACCCAGGGCGTCGATCCGGGACTCGACCTGTCGGACATCCGGTCCCTGGTCGAGGTGTCGGAATATTGCACCCGCCTGCCGGTCCATCCGCGCCATCCCTATGCCGGTGAACTGGTCTACACGGCTTTTTCCGGATCGCACCAGGACGCCATCTCCAAGGGTCTGGCGGCGTTGCGCAAGGCCAACAGCCCGGTCTGGGAAGTGCCCTATCTGCCCATCGATCCGGCGGACGTGGGGCGCGGCTACGAAGCCGTCATCCGCATCAACAGCCAGTCGGGCAAGGGCGGAGTCGCCTATATTCTGGAGCGCGACCACGGCCTTCAGACCCCGCGCAAGCTGCGCATCGAGTTTTCCGAAACGGTCCAGCGCATCACCGACGCCGAGGAGCGGGAACTGAGCGCCGCCGAGATCTGGCAGGCGTTCGAGACCGACTATCTGGAGGCCGGGACCCCGGAAAGCCCCTGGCGCCTGCTGGAATACACCACCGTCCCGACGGGTCAGGACAACGGGCGGACGCTCGTCGCCACCCTGGAAAAGGACGGTCGGGAACATCGCGTCGAAGGAACCGGCAACGGGCCTATTGACGCTTTCGTCAATGCCATCAAGGATACCTTTGGTGTCCAGGCCCAGGTTTTGGACTATCATGAGCACGCCGTCGGCTCCGGCGCGGATGCTCAGGCGGTCTGCTACCTGGAAACGATCGTCGACGGCAAGGGACCGCTGTTCGGCGTGGGCGTTCACACCAACATCGTGAAGGCCTCCCTCCATGCGCTTTGTAGCGCGTTGAACCGCTCCAACCGGCCGAGGTATCGGGAATAGGTGACAGGGTCCCTCCTTGAAAGGGGCGGGATCTTTATTCGCGGATGAAGCGGACGACCAGCACCAATGGACGAGTCAACCGTCCGGAAGGTGCCCGCCCCGGCGGCCTTGCCGGCGCGGAAACGACTATCCCAAGGGAATAAACGACTATGGCGACTGGTACTGTTAAGTGGTTCAACGAGACCAAGGGTTACGGCTTCATTGCTCCGGATGCCGGTGGCGCTGACGTCTTCGTCCACATCTCCGCCGTGCAGCGCTCCGGCCTGCAGGGTCTGTCGGAAGGCCAGAAGGTCTCCTTCGACGAGGAAGTGGATCCGCGCAAGGGTAAGACCAACGCGGCCAACATCCGCGCGCTGTAAGAAGCGTGACCCGGCGTTCGCCGGGGGGATGAGACAGGGGGCCGGTCCGGAGACTCTGGGCCGGCCCTTTTTCCCTTCGAGCCACCGCGGACGTCATTCGGGGCCTTGGATTGGATCGGCTTGGCCTATTGGGCTAGGCTGGTGGCGGACGTGACGCGGCGCGAGGGCCGGCACACGGTACAGAGGCTGCTTGTCTTTTCGGGGATTGTACCGTACCGTTCGGTACGGATTCCGTGAAGGACACGTCCATGACGACGCCCCCCTCTCCACCTCCCGTAAGGCCGCCGCCACCCACGCCCGACCGTGCCGTCGGCCCGTCGCCGGGCGGCGGCGTCCGGGGCGCCGTTCCCACCGCGCGCCCGCGCCCGTCGCCCCCTGTGAGGGGCGCCGCGCGGCGATGGTCAGTCCAGGCCATTGGCCTCCAGCCAACGGGTCAGTTCAGCCTTGGTCCGCTCGCAGGCGGGGCCAAGCATCATGGCATGCCCGGCGTTGTCCAGGATGACGCAGTCGGCGTCATAGGTCCGCGCCGTCAGGCGGGCCATCCAGGGTGGGACGAAGCTGTCTTCCTCGGCGCCGACCACCAACATGGGGATGGCGCGCCCATTGATCGCCACCGGCGGGGCGCGCAGGGTCATGTCCATCTGCACCTTCATGGATTCGCCCTGCATGCGGTCCATGTAGGCCTCCGTCAGCTCGGTCGGGGCCGAGGCGGCGAACATGGCGCGGTGAATCCCCTCCGCCGTCGCCGCCTGGTCGCCGAACGCCTGGATGGCGCCCAACTGCCACAGCAGGGCGGGATCGTGCGTCACCATGTGCATCCAGGTGCCCCACAGGCCGCCCGGCGGCACGCTGGACATGAGGACGGCCCCGGCGACCGGCGCGTCGCGACGGAAGGCGGCGATACGGAACTGCTCGATCACCCGCTGGACCACCATGCCGCCCATGGAGTGACCGACCAGCACGGGAGCGCGCGGCAGTTCGGCCATCACCGACAGAACGTCGGTCACGTAGTCATCCATGCCCGTGCTCGGCAAGGTCTCGTGGCCTTCGCTTCCGCCGTGGCCGCGCAGGCTGACGGCGGCGCAGGTCCATCCGGCCTCCGCCAATGCCGGCATCAGGCTTTCCGCCCAGATCCAGGCGCCGCAAAACGCGCCGTGCACGAACAGCAACGGCGGCGCGTCGCGCGGCGCTCGCGGCGTGGCATGCAGGACTTCAAGGCGGGGCGAGGTCTCGGCTTTCAGCATGGGGACTCCCACGGGGCAACGGATGTTGCGGTGCAATATAGACCCTGCCGTTCGATCGGGCCAGACATCCCTATGCCCCATTCCATGCGCGAGGCGCATTTCACCCTTGCAATTCGTATATCTCGAAGCGATATATAGCAAGCCTATACATATCGCTCCGATATATGTCTGAAATGTTACCCCCGGTCGGTCGGGGAGGGGAGCCTGCCATGGACGCGAAGACACTCTGCCTAGGTAGCCTCATGGTTGGGGACGCCACCGGATACGAAATCCGCAAGATGTTCGAGGACGGCGCCTTCAGCTGCTTCCACCAAATCGGGTACGGCTCCATCTATCCGGCCCTGAGCCGTCTCCAGGCGGACGGTCTGGCGACGGTGACGGAGCATGATCAGGACGGGCGCCCCGGGAAAAAGGTCTATGCCATCACCGAAGCGGGCCGTCGGGCCTTCGCGGAGGCTTTGCAGGGGCCGCCAGGGGCCGACAGTTTTCGCTCCGATACCCTCTTCATCCTGGCGTTCGGCGACCTGTTGCCGCTGGAAAGGCGTTCGGCGCTGTTGGACGCCTATTCGGCGATCCACGCGACGCTGCTGCGGGAGCTGGAGGAAGAGCCGATTGACGAAGAGCAATGCACGCCCGGCCACTTGTTTGTCAGGAACTACGGGCTAACCATATATAAGGCGATCGTGAAGTACATCGCCGACAACCGCCATCTGCTGGAGCAGCCGTCTCAGGCGACGGATGATCAGGCCTCCACGCCCACCCCCCGCACGCACGCCAAGGGACGCTGACCATGAGTATGAGGATCAACAAGAGCTGGCTCATCGCCGCGGGAATCGCCGCGGTGGCGACCCTGTGGATTGTCTCCGGGGCCTTCGGCGGCGGCGAGGACGAGGCGGCGCCCCAGGCGCCGGGCGCCCGCGCCGCGCGGGCCGAGGCCGGACTGGTGCGGGTGCGGGTCCAGACCCTGACCGCCGAGGAAAAACGCAAGACCCTGTCGGTCTACGGGCGCACCCGCCCCAACCGCGACGTCACCGTGCGGGCCGAGACCGGCGGGCGGGTCGAGGAGATGCCGGTCGCCAAGGGTGATCGCGTGACCCAGGGGCAACTGCTCTTCCGCTTGGCCATGAATGACCGCGCCGCGCGGCGTCTGGAGGCCGCCTCCGCCGTCGACCGGCGGCGCCTGGAGTTCGAGCAGGCGAGCAAGCTTCAGCGGTCGGACTTCGCCTCGCGCACCCGCGTGGCCGAGGCCCGCGCCGCCCTGGAGGCCGCTCGCGCCGATCTGGCGGCGATCGAAAAGGAAATCGCCGACGTCACCGTCGAGGCGCCTTTCGACGGCGTCTTCAACGAAAACCTCGTCGACGTGGGCGCCGTGGTGTCCACCGGCGAAGCGCTGGCGCGGGTCATCGACACGACGCCGATGGTGGTCGTCGCCAGCGTGTCGGAACGCTACATCGACAGCGTCACGCCGGGCGTCGTTGGCGCCGTCCATTTGGTCGACGGGCGCGACCTGCCGGGCACGGTGACCTGGGTGTCCGCCGCCGCCGACCCGACCACCCGGACCTATGCCGTGGAGATGGAGGTCGCCAACGACGACCTGACCATCCCGTCGGGCATGACCGCCGAAATGCGCCTGCCGCTCAAGACGGTGAAGGCGCATCGCGTCTCTCCGGCGGTGCTGACCCTGAACGACGCCGGGGAAGTCGGCGTGAAGGTGCTGGACGCCGAGGACCGCGTGGTCTTCCGCCCCGTCGCCCTGGTCGCCGATGGGCCGGACGGCGTGTGGCTGTCCGGTCTTTCGGAGACCGTGCGCCTGATCGCCGTCGGCCAGGAATACGTCCGCCCCGGCGAACAGGTCGAGCCGGTGCCGGTTGACGCCCCCGGCGGCCCCGCCGTGGGCGCCGCCCAGGGAGGTGCCCAGAGCGCGTCCGGGGACGCGTCCGCGGACGCTCCGGCGGAGAAGGAGTAGACCGATGCGCGCCATCATCGACGCGGCGTTGGGGCGGTCGCGCACTGTCATCGCCACCTTCGTCCTGGTGTTGATCACGGGAACGCTGTCCTACCTCTCCATCCCCAAGGAGGCGGCGCCGGACGTCAACATCCCGATCATCTACGTCTCCCTCCACCATTCCGGCATTTCGCCGGAGGACGCCGAACGCCTGCTGGTCATTCCCATCGAAAAGGAACTGCGGCAGGTCGAGGGCGTGAAGGAGATGCGCTCGACCGCCTATGAGGGCGGCGCCAACGTGCTGCTGGAATTCGAGGCGGGCTTCGACGCCGACATGGCCATGCAGGACGTGCGCGAAGGCGTCGACAAGGGCAAGTCCGACCTGCCCGAGGACACCGACGAGCCGACCGTCAACGAGGTCAACGTCAGCCTGTTCCCGGTGGTCGTGGTGACGCTGGGCGGCAGCGTGCCGGAACGCGCCCTGCTGGCCACCGCCGAACGCCTTCAGGACGCCATCGAATCCTATCCCACGGTGCTGGAGGCCAAGATCGGCGGCGACCGGGACGAGCAGGCCGACATCATCATCGATCCCGTCCTGGCCCGCAGCTACAACCTGTCGGCCAACGACTTCGCCACCTTCCTGGCCCGCAACAACAAACTGGTGGCGGCGGGCAACCTGGACACCGGCCTGGGCCGCTTCGGCATCAAGGTGCCGGGGCTTCTGGAAACCGTCGATCAGGTGCTTGACCTGCCGATCAAGGTGCAGGGCGACGCCGTGGTCAAGTTGCGCGACGTCGCCAGCGGGCGGCGCGGCTTCGCCGATCCGGAAAGCTTCGCCCGGGTCAACGGCCAGCCCGGCCTGACCCTGTCCGTGACCAAGCGCGTCGGCACCAACATCATCGAGACCGTGGAGGCGGTGAAGGCCATCATCGCCGAGGCCAAGGCCAGCGGCCAAATGCCGCCGGGCATCCAGGTCGCCTATACCCAGGACCAGTCCGAAGAGATCGCCACCCGCCTGTCCGACCTTCAGAACAGCGTCATCACCGCCGTCCTGCTGGTGATGGTGGTGGTGGTGGCGGCGCTCGGCCTGCGCTCGGGCCTGCTGGTCGGCATCGCCATCCCGGGTTCGTTCCTGATGGGCATCCTGGTGCTCTCGGCCATGGGGCTGACCGTCAACATGGTGGTGCTCTTCGGCCTCATCCTGGCCGTCGGCATGCTGGTGGACGGGGCCATCGTGGTCACCGAATACGCCGACCGAAAAATGCTGGAGGGCCTGCCGCGCAAGCAGGCTTACGGCATGGCGGCCAAACGCATGGCCTGGCCGGTGATCGCCTCGACGGCGACGACCCTGGCCGCCTTCCTGCCGCTGGCCTTCTGGAGCGGCGTGGTCGGCG
>CAZFRK010000073.1:0-10964 GCA_964521375.1 uncultured Rhodobacterales bacterium | reverse complement strand
CCCCGGCCCCGCCGCCGACAGCGGCCTGCCCGTCGCGGCCAGCCCGCGCGCGCTGGCGGAAACCAGCGACGCGGTGGTGATCCTGGTCGCCGACACCGCCGCCGTGGACAGCGTCCTGCACGGGCCGGACGGGGTCATCGCCGGACTGACGCCGGGCACCCTGGTCATCGACATGGGCACCACCGCCGTTTCGCCGACGCGCGCCTTCGCCGCCGAGGTGGAGGCCGCCGGTGGGCGCTACGTCGACGCCCCCGTCTCCGGCGGCGAGGTCGGCGCCAGGGACGCCGCCCTGACCATCATGGCGGGCGGCGCCGACGACGCCATCGACCGCGCCATGCCGCTGTTCCGGGCCTTGGGCCGCGTCATCACCCCCGTCGGCGGGGTCGGCGCCGGGCAGGTGGCGAAGGCGGCCAATCAGGTGATCGTCGGCCTGACCATCGGCGCGGTGGCGGAAGCCATGGCCCTGGCCCGCCGGGCCGGAGTCGATCCGTCGCGCCTGCGCGAGGCCCTGATGGGCGGCTTCGCGGCGTCGCGGGTCCTTGATCTGCATGGGCGGCGCATGGCCGACAAGGACTTCACGCCCGGCGGCAAGGCGACCACCCAGCACAAGGACCTGACCCAGGCCCTGGCGCTGGCCGCGGAGGTCGGCCTGGAGCTTCCGGCGACGGCGCTCAACCGCGACCTCTACGCCCGCCTGATCGCCGGCGGCGACGGCGCCCTGGACCACGCCGCCCTGGTACGCGTCCTCGACGACTGGACCTGACGCCGCCCGGTCCGTCCCATCCGCTTGTCGTCCATGACCGAAGGCCCCGGCCTGAGCCGGGGCCTTCGCCCTCTTCCACCCCCTGATAGCGGGTCGTCAGGCGACGGCGGGATCGCGGTCGCCGAAGACGATGGTGTCGCCGTTGCCGAGGTAGGCCGTGTCCTTCGAACGATGGCGGGCGGTGCCCTCGATCACGTTCAGACCGGCTTCCTTGAACTTCTTGGCGGTGATGATGCCGGTGCAGTGGTTGCAGCCGACCTTTTCGAACCCGTAGCCGCCGATGGCGGCGACCAGATCGTCATACTTCGGATCCCAGTCCTCGAACGGGCTGATGTGCAGGCCGCCGTAGATGCCGTGCAGCCGGGTGAACTGCACTTCGCGGCGGGCGGTGGTGGCGAACTGGATGATGCCCTGGTGGCAGCATCCGGTGATGCAGACCAGACCCTTGTCCTTCACGTTCACATAGAGCGACTGCTCGCCGTAGACGCGGCAGATGATGGGCACGCCGAAGGTATAGGCGGCGACGCCCGGCCAGATCTGGGTCAGGCCCTCGGGGTTGGTGATCAGCTTGCCGCGATGGCCGCTGTCCTTGATGTACTGCATTCCCTCGGCATAGAAGCCCTTGGGGATCATGGTGGTGATGGTGGGGTCATAGCGGTAGGTCACCGGAATGCCCCAGAAGTGGTCGAAGTGCTCGTGGGACACCATGAAGAGGTCGATCTTGTGGTCGGCCAGCATCTTGTCGATGCCCTCGCGGCGGAACGCTTCGTCCATCCAGGTGTAGGACCAGCCGGAGTCCAGCAGGATGCGCTTGGTCTCCCCTTCCAGGGTCTCGATCTCGATCAGCGCCGCGAAGCCGCCCGCGTTCTGGGGGTTGACGGCGTTTTCCATCTGGAATTCCCAGGCCTTCTCGATGTTGCCGGGGATCAGGTCCTTGATATGCTTGATACCCTCCTCGTAGGAGCCTTGGGCCAGCTTGCCCTTGACCCCGGCGAAGGGTGCCCAGTTGTAGGTGTACTGGTTGACCAGCAGACCGCCGGCGCCGCGGATGTCGCCCATCAGCGTGCCGTTCTCGAACCAGGACGTTTCACTGATGTTCGTTACCTTGACGCTTTTCACCTCGCCGATGTCGGCGCGGTTGGTGGCGGGTTGCGGGAAGTGGCGGGTGCGCCCGGGCAGGTAGCTGTACAGCCCCATGCTCCCCAGGGCGCCGACCATGCCGCCGACCGCCACGCCGGCGGTGAACTCGCGGCGGCTGAAGCCTTGTTTGTCTTCAGTCATGACACGGCCCTCCGGGGCTCAGGTGTAGATCCAGGTGCCCTGCGACAGCAGGGGCAGCGCCCAGACCACCAGGAAGTAGGCGATGATGCCGAGGATCAGGCCGACGGCGAGGCCGATTCCGCGTTCCATGGACATGTACGACATGACGGCCTCCTGTTCATTCGGCCGGTGCCGGAGGGGCACCGTGGTGATGGTCGTGCTTGACCGCCTTGGCGGCCTTGACGGACGCGGCCTGGGCCACGTGCGCCGGTCTCCAGGCGGGCCAGCCGTCCATGAACCAGTGATGGACGAGCATCAGGTTGATCAGCCAGATGGTCGGGATCATGGGGAACTGCTGGGGATGCGAGAATCCCTTCTGGGTCCCCAGGACCAGATGGCTGACGTTGTAGTAAAGCCACATCAGGGCGATACCGGCGGCGATGACGATCACCGTGCGCAGCAGCACGTTGACCGGCTGCGAGAACCGCTTCGGCCCGTTGCCGCAATAGAAGTTCATGTAGAGCGCGGGCAGCAGGAAGAAGATCATCATTTCGCCGACATGCAGCCAACGCCAGTCGGGAGCGGCGTCACGGCGCGTTCCGCGAATGGCTTCGCCCCACCACAGCTCCTGCACGAAGTAAAGGAAGAAGGTGCAGGCCACCGCGATGGCGATGATCGCCAGGAAGGTGGTCACGCGGCGCAGGGCGTCGTGGCGGATGAGGTTGAAGGGCCAGCGGTCCCAGATGGTCTCCACCAGCCAGACGACGACCGTGCAGGCCATGATCCAGGCGATGTGGAAGTTGCCGCTGACGGTGTTCGCGAAGTCTTCCCAATAGGGCGGGGAGATCGACGTGAAGTACTGCCACGGATAGTAGAGGATGCCCATGTGCGGATGCATGGTCATGAAGTAGACGACCGTGGACAGGAAGAAGGTGACCAGCAGGATGGTCACGCCCTGGACGGGCTGCCGCTCATGTTGCCACGGGGCGCGTTCGGCGCCGACCACCCAGGCCGGAGCCAGCCACGACGCGATGGCGGCGAACATGAGGATGGCCAGGGCCGAATACTCCTCGGCGAAGAACTGGGTCACGCCGGGCAGTTTCGACAACTGGTCGGGTTCGAAGTAGGCGATGGCGAAGTTGCCGAGCAGGCCGTTGAAGAACCCCTTGATCAGCACCAGCATGATGACCACGGCGGCGGTCGTCAGGACGGCCCCCTTGACCACCGGATGCCAGTTTTCCAGTTGGCCGCGTTTCATCGGCCAGAACTGGAAGATGTAGACCATCCAGATCATGATGATCAGCAGCCAGCGGGTGTACATATAGCCCACATAGGGCGTGTAAAGACGCAGCCAGCCGCGCGGATCCTGGAAGATCCACCATGTGGCGTAGAACACGGCCAGCAGGCAAAGAATGGTGACGAAGTGGTTCACCGGCGCGGACCATCGCGGCGTCAGGCGGCGTTCTTCCAGCCAGCCGACGCCCCAGGTTTCTCCCGCGCGGGCGGTGGAGCGAGTTGAGTTCGTGTCCATCATGGACCCCCTGCTCCCGCTTCGGGAGCTTCAGGCCGCGCCGGACGTCGGTAAGCGGCCGGAGAACGGGGCGGTCCAGGCGGACGAGGCCGGAGACCTCGGGCGCGGGGCTGTCAGGACCTCGTGCCGGGGGCGGTCCCGTCGTCTTCGGGCCGCGGTGAATCGGGCGCGGCGTTGGCGGGGCCCTTCTCTGGCGAGAACAGCACGCGCACCACGTCCAAATCGGTCATGTTCGTCGTATCAAGCCCCAGACGCCGGGCCTCTTCCGCCAAGAAGGGCCGACATTCGTCGATCAGCGCGTAGGCGCTTTCGAAGGACGCGAAGAAATCTCCGGGCGACGGGGCGAGCGCGTCCACCGGCTCGTCCGGTTCGGGCGGGGGGTCCTCGGTCAGGGGCGCGACCAAGCCGCGCAGCAGGCCGCGACGGTCCAGGTCAGTGCTCATGAACCTCACCCTCCTCGGCGAAGCAATGATGGCAGACGTGGGCGTCGGGCGCGAAGGTCCAACGATGGGCCTGCCACCAGGCCGGGTCTATGCAGGCCAGCCGGGTGGATGGGGCGGTCAGGGTTTCGGCGATCACCTCCTCGGACAGGGTTGGATCGGCGGCGCCTTCCAGCGCCTTCAGGGCGTCGACCGGGGACAGGGCCTCCGGACCCGACGACAGGACGACCGCGCAGGACCAGCCCTCCAGGGCCGGGTCGGGACGGACGCTCCAGGAATGATCGGTGGCGCGGACCCAGGCCATGCCCTCCAGGCGTCCGGCGCGGGCGGCGGCAGGCACCAGATGGTTCACGTAGGCTTGGGCCAGGACCAGCTTGTCGAACAGCGGGAAGGACAGATCCCACCCCGGCACGCGCCGCAGGACATGCGGCCCGTCGGGGCGCTCGACGACCTCCCGCCATTCGCTTTGCGCCAGCAGGGCCAGCACCAGGCCGGACACCGACGGCAGGGACGACAGGCGCAGGACCCCGGCCAGGAACAAGGCCGGGTCGATCTCCGCCCGCCCGCGCAGGGTGGGCGTACCCGTGCCGTCGAACAGGGCCGATGTCCGAAGCCGCCGCTCGACCGGCGAATAGGTGGCGAAGGCGGCCTCTTCGGGATGTGGATAGTAGCGGACCAGAAGGTCGGCCCGCACCGGCGCGCCCCAGGCGTCCCAGCCCGAGGACTCGCTCAGTTCCACCAGATAGGCCCCGGGACGGTCGTCGGTCCACAGGTACCAAGCCAGATGGTCGTCGACCAGACGGCTGATTTGGCGGAATCCGATGGCCCGGCGGGCGTTGCCGTCCGGAAACAGGGCCATGAGCAGGGCTTCGACGGCCTGATAGGCCAAGCCGAAAGGCGTGCTTTCGGAGACGGCGTCCGGCGACGGGCCGGCGGGTAGGGTGAAACGACCCATGACGACCTCCCCACGGCTGGCCGGTCCATGCCGGGTTCGCGGGACTTGTACGAAAGGGGCACTTTCGCACTATAGGATAGTTGTAGGATAGCCAACAAATCAGCGCATTGCGATCCGTCAATCGACCGAAAGCCTCGGTCGGCGAGGCGTCAGGCGTCCAGATCGGCCAGACGGTCGACCAGGGCCACGCGGTGGTCCGGCAGGCGATCCAGGCAGTCGGCCAGGGCGTGGGCGGTGGACCAGCGGACTCCGGCGAAAAACCTGGGCACCGGGCGCCGACGGCTGACGCCGACCAGCCAAAAGCCGCCGTCCTCGGCGGGGCCAAAGACCACGTCCCGACGACGCAGGACGGCGAAGGCGCGGGCGACATGAAATGAACGCAGGTCAGGAATGTCGCTGCCGACCAGGACCACCGGCCCCCGACCGGGCGCGGCCTCCAGGCAGCGGCGCATGCGGGCGCCCAGATCGCCGCGCCCCTGGTCCAGGAGCGGCAGACCGCCGGTCCACGGCCCGCGCGCCCCGTCGGGACTGACGGCCAGGACGGTCCGCCAGCGCCGGTCACGACCGAGCGTCCGAGTCATGTGCCCCAGCCGCGCGCGATGGAACCGCAGCGACTCGACGGGTCCGACACGCCGCGCCAGACGCGTCTTGACCGAGCCGAAGCGTGGTGCCTTGGCGAACAGGATCAGGGTGGGGCGCGGCACCGTCATGGTCAGCGATAGAGTCGGGCGATCCAGGACGCCGGAAGGCCCAGGAGGAACAGGCTCAGGTACCCCAGATTCCGCAAGGGCCGCCGCCACCAGCCGTCACGCCGGTACTTCTCCGCCGAGGTGACGGCGACGGCGGCGAGCGGCACCAGATTGTCCCGGCCGATGCGGCGGACCATGTCCACGTCTTCCATCAACGGCAGGGACCGGAAGCCGCCCAGGGACCGATAGAAGGGAGCGGCGATCAGCAGCCCCTGGTCGCCGTAGGGCAGTCCCAGGGCGCGCGCCCGCCAGTTGGCCAGCCGGGCGACGCGCCGCGCTCCTCGCCCCTCGTCATCGAAGGCCAGGGTGAAATGGGCCGCCCGCCCGGCGTTTCCGGGATCGGCGATGAAGTCCTCCACCGCCGCCCGCCAGCCGGGCCGCAACACCGTGTCGGCGTGCAGGAACATCAGCCATTCGGCATGACCGCCAATCGCCGCGTCGGCTCCGACGGCCAGTTGAGCGCCCCGTCCGGCGGGCGCCTGAAGGACGTCGGCCATGAACATGCGGGCGATCATGCGGCTGTCGTCCACCGACCCGCCGTCGACCACCACCACGGGCAGATCCTCGCCCACCGCCTGAAGGCAGGCAGGCAGCGTCTGGGCGGCGTTCAGGGTCGGGACGATCACGGCGAGCATGGTCGGAAGACTACCAGGGTTCGGGCGGGCGCGGGATGATAAAGCCGTGTCCGCCCAACGCCAAAGACTCGCCATCCTTCCGCCGCGAAAAGATCACGCATCGCCGGGCGCGGCGGGCCGTTTATGAGGTATCCCAACCAGCACGGAGGATATCCGTCATGAAGACCATCCCTCTCGCCACCACCGCCCTTCTGGCCATCGCCACCGCCTTCGGCGGCCCGGCCCTGGCCGGGGACATGAGCAAGAGCACCGGGGCCGGGTCGTCGGACAGCGCCGTCTCCACCTCCACGTCCACCGCCGCCACCTCCTCCACCGGCGCGTCGGCCACGAATCTGGACAGCGGCGAGGTGACGGCCGTCCAGAAGGCCCTCAACGAGGCCGGGCACGACGTCGCCGTCGACGGGACCTGGGGCCAGCAGACGGCCCGCGCCGTGATGGACTATCAGACCTCCAACGGCCTCCCGGCCTCCGGCGAGGTGGACGCCCGCACGGCCACCGCCCTGGGCATCGCGTTGGAGGGCACCGTCCGGTCGCGGACCGACGACATGCCCGATACCGGCACCGGGACCGGCATGGACGCGGACTCCGAGACCGGCGTCATGGCCGCCCCCGGCCCCACCGACCTGACGGACTGACCAAACCGGCCAAGCCGGGCAAAACCGTCCGGACCGAAGCGGTCGCGCCCCATCGTGCGGCGCGACCGCCTTTCGGTGGAGGCATGGCCCATTTTGTTCTTTTTACGTTCTCTCGTCCGCGGTAGTCTTCCGCCATGGACGAAATCCCCTTCCAGGCCCTCCGCCCGCCCCGGCGCGGCGCCGTCTCCAACGCCTCGGGCCGCTTCGAGGCGACGGCGCGCGTGCCCGCCGACGACGGCTGGTCGCAGGTCCTGGGCATGCCTTGGGCGGACCCCGACCTGCCGCCGCCGCGCACCTCCGTTCGCGACGAACAGAGCCGCTCCATCCTGACCCGCAACGACAGCCCCGACGTTCCCTTCGACCGCTCGGTCAACCCCTACCGGGGATGCGAGCACGGCTGCGTCTATTGCTACGCCCGCCCGACGCACACCTATCTGGGCCTGTCGGCGGGCCTGGACTTCGAAACCAAGCTGACCGCCAAGCCCGACGCCCCGGCGTTGCTGGAGGCCGCCTTGCGCAAGCCCTCCTACCGCCCTGCGCCCATCGCCATCGGCACCAACACCGACCCCTACCAGCCCATCGAACGGTCGCGTGGCATCATGCGGGGCATTCTGGAGGTCCTGGCCGACTATCGTCATCCGGTGACCATCACCACCAAGTCGGCCCTGGTCGCGCGGGACCTGGACATCCTGGCGCCCATGGCGGCGCAAGGGCTGGCGGCGGTGGGGATCTCGGTCACCACGCTGGACCGCGACTTGGCCCGGTCGCTGGAGCCGCGCGCCTCGCCCCCCGCCGCCCGCCTGAAGGCCATGCGGGCGCTGAGCGACGCCGGGGTTCCCGTCGCCGTCATGGCCGCTCCCATGATCCCCGGCCTGACCGACCATGAGTTGGAGGCCATCCTGGAGGCCGCCCGCGACGCCGGGGCGCGGTCGGCGGGCTACATTTTCCTCAGGCTGCCGATCGAGGTGAAGGATCTGTTCCTCGAATGGCTGCGGGCCACCGTTCCCGACCGCGCGGGCCGCGTCGAAAGCCTGCTGCGCCAGAGCCGCGACGGGGCGCTCGGCGACAGCGCCTTCGGGCGCCGCATGCGCGGCGTCGGGCCGGTCGCCGACCTGTTGGCCCGACGCCACGCCCTGGCCTGCGCGCGGCTGGGCCTCGACAAGGCGCGGGCCGAATCACCACGGACCGACCTGTTCCGCCGCCCGCCGCGCGAGGGCGATCAATTGGCCTTGTTCTGAGGACGTCTCAGCGCCGCGCCCACAACGCGAAGACCAGGGCCGCCGGAACCAGGACCGCGATGGCGCCCCAAAAGGCCGCCGGGGCGCCCCAAGCGGCGACCAACGGCTGGGCCAGAAGCGGCGCGGCGAACTGGCCGACGAAGACACCCGCCGTCTGGCCGCCCATGGCCCGCCCGCGCAGGCGCGGCGACACGCTGCTCATCAGCCAGATGACGATGTTGGGCATGCTCAGGCCGAGGCCCAGCCCGGCCACCGCCGTTCCGGCCCAGACCGAGGCCGTGCCGGGGGCCAGGGCGATGACGGCGTAGCCCGCCGCCATCAGCCCATATCCCCAGGCGGCGATGGCCGGATGGCTCAGGCGCGCCTTCACCCGCCCGTAGAGCATGGCCATGGAGGCCGAAAAGAGGTTCATGGTGGCGACCACCAGCCCGGCGATTTCCGGGTCCGGGACGCCGCGATGCTCCAGCAGGAAGGGCAGTTGCGTCGGCACCTGATAAAAGGCCAGGAAGGTCAGGGCCGCCATGCCGTAGAGGACCGGCGCCGGAAGTGGATGGCGGGTCAGTGGCGCCTCGTCGGCGCGCGGGCCGTGGTCGTGGGGGGGCGGCTCCCACAGGAACCGCCGGGCCAGCGGCAAGAGGGCGAGACTGACCAGATAGACCAGGAAAGGCGCCCGCCAGTCCACCCCCGCCAGGACGCCGCCCAGGGTCAGGAAGACCACCCCGCCGTACCCCATGAAGGCCGCCTGCCGCCCCATGAAGCGTTCCCGCTCGTGGCCGGTCATATAGTCGCCGATCAGCGTCGTCGCGGTGGTCATCAGGACCGCCACGGCCAGCCCCAGGACCACGCGGGAGGCGACCAGCACCGGCAGTTCCGTCACCCACAGCCCCGCCGACCCGGCGACGGCGTAGAGCGTCAAGCCCCACAGCAGGGGCCGCCTCCGCCCGACCCGGTCGATGAGGTGGCCGGTCAGCGAGGCGGTCAGGGCGATGGACAGCGCCGGGCCGGTCAGCACCAGCCGGGTCCAGAAGGCGGCCTCCGGCGCGTCGGCGAAATGCTCGGCCATGGTCGGCAGGGCGGGGGCGATGGTGGCCCCGGACATGACCGTCAGGCTGGCCACCAGCAACAAGGTCAGGCGCGTTGTGAGCGGTGTCGGAGACGAAGCCATGGCCGCAGGATGCCCCTCCGACCGCCCGGGCGCCAGTGTTTCCAACCGGCCATGCTCGCCCCGCCTTTATTCCGCCCGCTTCGCCGGTCATGGATGCTTTTCCCGACCCCGCCGCCCCGCTACCCTGGGAGCATCATGGAAGCCCATATCGACGTCACGCCCATCGCCATCGTCGCCCTCGCCGCCATGGGGTTCGGCATCGCCTTCGCGCGCCTGCGCCAACCGGCCATCGTCGGCTATATCGCCGCCGGGGTGCTGCTCGGCCCGTCGGCGCTGGGGTTCGTGCAGGATCGCGCCAGCGTCAACCTGCTGGCCGAGCTGGGCATCATCATGCTGCTCTTCGTCATCGGCACCGAACTGTCGGTGAAACGCTTCGCCGAGGTCTGGCGGGTGGCCCTGATCACCATGCTGTTGCAGGTGGCGGGCAGCGTCGGGGTGATGATGCTCTTGCGGCTGGTCATGGACCTGTCGGTGGGCACGGCGGTGCTTCTGGGCTTCATCGTCGCCCTGTCGTCCACCGCCGTGGTCATCAAGCTTCTGGAGCAGACCGGGGACCTTCATAAGCCCGCGGGCCGCATCACGCTGGGCGTGCTGATCGCCCAGGACATGGCCGTGGTCCCCATGATGCTGAGCCTGGGCGCCCTGACCGAAGGCGGCTTCGCCCCCCTGGAAGCGGCCAAGGTGGTGCTGTCCATCGCCCTGCTGGTCGCCCTGGTGCTGTTCCTCCTGAAGCGGGAAATCCACATTCCCTACGCCCGCGTCATCGCCGGAAACGCCGATCTGGCGCCGCTGGCCGGGTTCGCCTACTGCTTCGGCTTCGCCGCCCTGGCGGGCATGCTGGGCCTGTCGCCGGGCTATGGGGCCTTCCTCATCGGTCTGGTCATCGGCAACTCCGCCCACGGGCACCGCCTGTCCCATCCGGCGCATTCCATCCAGGCCATCCTGCTGATGGTCTTCTTCCTGTCGGTGGGGCTGCTGCTGGACCTCGGCTTCCTGTGGGACAACCTGGGCGCCGTCCTGGTCCTGCTGCTGGTGGTCACGGTCTTCAAGACGGCGCTCAACATCATCGCCCTGCGGCTGCAACGGGTGCCGGTGGCGGAAGCCTTCCTGGCCGGGGTCGCCCTGGCGCAGATCGGCGAGTTCTCCTTCATGCTGTCGGGGGCCGGGCTGGCGCTCGGTATCCTGGCGACCCGCGAGGCCCAACTGGTCATCGCCGTGACGGTGCTGTCGCTGGCCATCTCGCCCTTGTGGCTTCTGACCATGCGGCGCCTGGGCGCGGCGCGCGGCCTGGAAACCCTGCGCCAGGTGCTGGACGCCGCCTACGGGCCGGAGGCCGAGGCCCTGGGCGAGGGCGTCTCGGCCACCCGGCGCGGCCTGGCCCGCCTGCCGCGCCCCCAGGCCCTGCGCCTTCCTTTCCGGAGCCGCGAGCGCGAGGATCAAGAGCCGCCCAAGGACGGCGAGGACAATGCCTGATTTCAGCCTGGAGAAGAAAGCGGGCGGTCTGGCCTGCGGCGTCGACGAGGCCGGGCGCGGGCCGCTGGCCGGTCCGGTGGTCGCCGGGGCGGCCCTGCTCGACCGGCGGCGCCTGCCGCG
>CAZFRK010000072.1:0-11003 GCA_964521375.1 uncultured Rhodobacterales bacterium | reverse complement strand
GGCCGAGACCCGCAAGGCGATGGCCGAGATCTGCAAGGCGCGCTACGAAGCCTTCGGCACCGCCGGGTGGGCCGACAAGATCAAGGCCGTCGGCATGGAAGAGATGAGCAACCGTTACGCCTCCGGCGACCTCGACCCGAAGATGGTGGCGGCCTGAGCGACCGTGTCGGGGGGTGGGCCTTGGCCCTCCGCCCCACTCCCGGAGAGGAAACCGTCATGACCGTCAAGATTTCCCCCAGCATCCTGTCCGCCGACTTCGCCCGCCTGGGCGACGAGGTGCGGGCCATCGACGCCGCCGGCGCCGACTGGGTGCATATCGACGTCATGGACGGTCATTTCGTGCCCAACATCACCATCGGCGCCGGTGTCGTGAAGGCCTTGCGGCCGCACACCAAGAAGGTCTTCGACGTCCACCTGATGATCGATCCGGTCGATCCCTTCATCGAGGACTTCGCCAAGGCCGGGGCCGACATCATCACCGCCCACGCCGAGGCCGGACGCCACCTGGACCGGACGCTCCAGGTCATCCGCGCGGCGGGCTGCAAGGCGGGCGTGTCGCTCAATCCGGCGACCCCGGAAAGCGTCATCGAATATGTCCTCGACAAGATCGACCTGATCCTCGTCATGTCGGTCAACCCGGGCTTCGGCGGCCAGAGCTTCCTCGACAGCCAGTTCGAGAAGATCGCCCGCCTGCGCCGCATGATCGGCGACCGGCCCATCGACCTGGAGGTCGACGGCGGCGTCAATCCCGAGACGGCCAAGCAGTGCGTCGCGGCGGGCGCCAACGTCCTGGTGGCCGGGTCGGCGGTCTTCAAGGGCGACGACTACGCGGGCAATATCCGCGCCCTGCGCGGCGACGCCGCGGCGGCGGCCTGAGCCGCCGACCGGCTTTCCTATCCTGGCGGCTGGTCGCCTCCCGCGTCGTGCGTCCGTGGGAAGTGTGGTCTCCGCCGGTGTCGCCCCCTGGGTCCGGGGGGCGGAACCCCCTCCGCTATGGCCGGCGGAGGGGGTTCTTTCGTGGGCGGCGCGCGAGGCGAGTCCCCCGCCGCTCCAGGGCGGCGACGGGACACGATCTGTAACACTTCGCGGCCATCAAGGCCGCGCCCCCACCGTCGCGGGTCTCCGCGGATACCCCTTCCGTGTCGCGGGTCTCTCTTAAAAGCTATTTGAATCAATGTTTTATTTCTGGGGGACGCGACAAATCGGCGATAGGGACGGGTTGTAATGGAAGTATAATATTTCCGTCACAAGGGCGTCTCCGATGCTGACTACAGTGTCGCCATCCACCGCGCCGGAGGGTTGATGACGGCTTTTCGGGAAGGCGGATGGACTGAAATTCGTTAGTCGAGCGTCAAGCTCAATCCTCATTATCGGAGGCTCTCGTGCTCAAGAAGACCCTTTCCCTCGCCGCCCTGGCGACCGTCGCCTTCGCCGGCGCCGCTGAAGCCCGCGACCAGATCCGCATCGTCGGCTCCTCCACGGTCTACCCCTTCGCCACGGTCGTCGCCGAAAACTTCGGCAAGACCACCGAATTCAAGACCCCGGTCATCGAGTCCACCGGTTCGGGCGGCGGCTTCAAGCTGTTCTGCGCCGGTGTCGGCACCGAGCACCCCGACATCACCAACGCCTCGCGCCGCATGAAGGCTTCCGAGTTCGAGACCTGCCAGAAGAACGGCGTCAAGGACATCACCGAAGTCCGCGTCGGCTATGACGGCATCGTCTTCGCCAACTCCAAGGCCGCCGCCCTGCTCGACCTGAGCCGCGAGCAGATCTTCAAGGCCCTGGCCAAGGAAGTTCCGGTCGACGGCAAGTGGGTCGCCAACCCGAACAAGACCTGGGCCGACATCGACGCCGCCCTGCCGAAGACCGCCATCGAAGTCCTCGGCCCGCCGCCGACCTCCGGCACCCGCGACGCCTTCGTCGAGCTGGTGATGGAAGAGGCCTGCGACGCCTTCCCCGAGACCAAGGGTCTGGAAAAGGCCGACAAGAAGGCCAAGTGCCAGTCCATCCGTGAAGACGGCGCCTACATCGAAGCCGGTGAGAACGACAACCTGATCGTTCAGAAGCTCGATGCCAACCACGACGCCTTCGGCATCTTCGGCTACTCCTTCCTGGAAGAGAACGCCGACAAGATCCAGGGTGCCAAGATCGAGGGTAACGCCCCGACCTTCGAAGGCATCTCCTCCGGCTCCTACCCGGTCTCCCGCCCGCTGCAGTTCTACGTGAAGGGCGCCCACGTGGGCACCATTCCGGGCATCGAGGCCTACCTGGCCGAGTTCACCTCGGAAAAGGCCTGGGGCCCCGAGGGCTACCTGTCCGAGAAGGGCCTGGTGCCGATGGGTGACGACGAGCGCGCCAAGTACGGCGACGCCGCCAAGACCCTGAAGCCGATGACCGCCGGCGACATCTAAGTCGCTTCCGGTGCGGGGCGGCGGCCTTCGACGGTCGCCGCCCCGGACCAATCGCCCGGAACCGACGGTCCAGGCGTCGACGACTCCGAAATTTGTCTTGAGTCGCGGGCGTTGATCCGACACCCAATGACTGTCGGCCTGTCCGGCATCCCATGACGGTCGGTGCGTTCGCCTCGTTCGTTTGTCTCTTTCATGAAGCCGGTCGCGGGTGGCCGGAAGGTTGGGCGGTCCATGAATTCCTTGTTTGTCGTCGCCGTGGTCGTCGCGCTGAGCGTCGCCGGATACTTCTTTGGACGCACGCGCTCGCTGGTGGTGTCGGGAAACGATGCCCGCGAGCTGCACAGTCTTCCAAGCTACTACGGCCTGTTCGTCGCCCTGTGGTGCGGTATCCCCGCCCTCATCCTGGTGGCCGTCTGGCTGTCCATCGAACCGTCGGTGATCATCAACATGGTCCTCGGCACGCTGCCGCCGGAGCTGTTGCAGAACGCCGCTGGCGAACACCTCGGCCCGGCCCGCATGAACCTGCTGACGACCGACATCATCAACACCGCGACGGGCAACATCTCCACCGCCACCGACCCGGCGATCCTCGAGGCCGCCGACCGCTACAACACCCTGCGCTCGACCAGCTTCGCGGCCATGGCCGTTGTGACCCTGGCGGCGGCGATCGGCGGGGCCGCCATGGCCTACCGCTACGTCGCCCCGCAGTTCCGTGCCCGCAACCGGGTGGAGACCATCATCAAGGTCTTCATGATCGGCTGCTCGCTGGTCGCCATCCTGACCACCATCGGCATCATCTTGTCGCTGCTGTTCGAATCGATGCGCTTCTTCTCCGCCATTCCGGTGACCGAGTTCTTGTTCGGCCTGGAATGGAGCCCGCAGATGGCCATGCGCGCCGATCAGGTCGGGTCGTCGGGCGCCTTCGGCGCGGTGCCGCTGTTCGTCGGCACGCTGCTGATCTCCTTCATCGCCATGATGGTGGCGGTGCCGGTCGGCCTGCTGGCGGCGATCTACATGTCCGAATACGCCCCGCGCAAGCTGCGCGCCGTGGTCAAGCCGATGCTGGAAATCCTCGCGGGCGTGCCGACGGTGGTCTACGGCTTCTTCGCCGCCCTGACCGTCGCCCCGCTGTTCCGCGGCATCGGTGAGGGTATCGGTCTGGACGTTTCCTCGGAAAGCGCCCTCGCCGCCGGCGTGGTCATGGGCATCATGATCATTCCCTTCGTCTCGTCGCTGTCCGACGACGTCATCACCGCCGTGCCGCGCGCCATGCGCGAAGGCTCCTACGGCCTGGGCGCCACCCAGTCGGAAACCATCAAACGGGTGGTCATCCCGGCGGCGCTGCCCGGCATCGTCGGCGGCGTCCTGCTGGCCGTCAGCCGGGCCATCGGCGAAACCATGATCGTGGTGATGGCCGCCGGTCTGGCCGCCAACCTGACCGCCAACCCGCTGCAGGCGGTGACGACGGTGACGGTGCAGATCGTGACGCTGCTGGTGGGCGACCAGGAATTCGACAGCCCGAAGACGCTGGCCGCCTTCGCGCTGGGTCTGTTCCTCTTCATCATCACCCTGGCGCTCAACGTCATCGCCCTTCATGTGGTCCGCAAGTACCGGGAGCAGTATGAATAATGGCAATCGCTGAAGAAAACCTGGACCGGCAGACCGATATGACCCTTCGCCCGAGAGACGCCCAACGTTCCGAGATCGCCGAAACCGTGGCCCACGGTTTGAAGGCCCGCTACCGTCAGGAAGCCCGCTTCAAGACCTATGGCGTGATCGCCATCGTCGTGGCCTTGGCGATGCTGGTGACCCTGTTCGTGTCGATCATCGGCAAGGGCTACACGGCCTTCCTGCAGAACCACGTCGACATCACCGTCACCGTCGACGCCAAGACCCTGGGCGTCGACGCCGCCAACCCGGCGCAGGCCGACCTGGCGCGCGCCAACTACCAGGCGGTGGTCAAGGACGGCCTGAAGGCCATGTTCCCGGAGGCCGCCGACAACCGTCGCCTGCGCCGCCAGCTCTACGACATGATCTCCGACGGGGCCAACTACCAGCTTCGCGACGCGGTCATGAGCGACCCGTCGGTGATCGGCAAGACGATCACCTTCGCGGTGCCCTTCTCCTCGGATATCGACATGCTGGCCAAGGGGCACATCGACCGCACGGTGCCGGAAGCCGAGCGCCGGGTCTCCGACGCCCAGATCGGCTGGTACGACCAGTTGGTGGCCGATGGCCGGGTGGAAAGCCGGATCAACACCGCCTTCTTCGTCAACGGCGACTCCCGTCAGCCGGAGCTGGCCGGTATCTGGGGCGCCGCCGTCGGCTCCTTCTTCACCCTGGTCGTGACCCTGGCGCTGAGCTTCCCCATCGGCGTCGCGGCGGCGGTCTACCTGGAAGAGTTCGCGCCGAAGAACAAGTGGACGGACCTGATCGAGGTCAACATCAACAACCTCGCCGCCGTGCCGTCCATCGTCTTCGGCCTTCTGGGCCTGGCGGTCTTCCTCCAGTTCTTCGGCATGCCGCGCTCGGCGCCGGTGGTCGGTGGCTTGGTGCTGACCCTGATGACCCTGCCGACGATCATCATCGCTTCGCGCGCCGCGCTCAAGTCGGTGCCGCCCTCCATCCGCGAGGCGGCCCTCGGCCTGGGAGCGTCGAAGCTGCAGATGATCACCCACCACGTCCTGCCGCTGGCCATGCCCGGCATGCTGACCGGCACCATCATCGGCATGGCGCAGGCGCTCGGCGAGACCGCGCCGCTGCTGATGATCGGCATGGTCGCCTTCGTGGTGGACATTCCTGCTGGTCCCCTGGACCCGGCCACGGTGCTGCCGGTTCAGATCTTCCTGTGGGCGGACAGCCCGGAGCGTGCCTTCGTCGAGCGGACCTCGGCGGCGATCATGGTCCTGCTGGCCTTCCTGGTTTTCATGAACGCCGCGGCGGTCCTGCTGCGCAAGAAGTTCGAGAGGCGTTGGTAATCCATGGATACCGTTGAAACCAATCCCCAGTCCGACTCCCATCCGGCGGAAACCGCGGGCACGCCCTTGGTCGGCGCCGGGGAAACGGCCAAGGTCGCCGCGCGGGGCGTGAACGTCTTCTACGGCTACGGCGACAAGCACGCCATCAAGGACGTCAACCTGGACATCAAGGCCAACGAGGTGACCGCCTTCATCGGTCCCTCCGGCTGCGGCAAGTCGACCTTCCTGCGCGCCCTGAACCGTATGAACGACATCATCGACGGCGCCCAGGTGACCGGCGAGATCACGCTGGACGGCGACGACATCTACGCCCGTCGCGTCGACGTGGTGCAGCTGCGCGCCCGGGTCGGCATGGTGTTCCAGAAGCCGAACCCCTTCCCGAAGTCGATCTACGAGAACATCGCCTACGGTCCGCGCATCCACGGCTTGGCCCGCCACAAGGACGAACTGGACGAGATCGTCCAGACCTCGCTGGAGCGCGCCGGTCTCCTGAAGGAGGTCTCCGACCGCCTGGACCAGCCGGGCACCGGGTTGTCGGGTGGTCAGCAGCAGCGCCTGTGCATCGCGCGCGCCATCGCCGTCAGCCCGGAAGTCATCCTGATGGACGAGCCGTGCTCGGCCCTCGATCCCATCGCCACGGCGAAGATCGAGGAACTGATCGACGAGCTGCGCGAGAACTACACCATCGTCATCGTTACGCACTCCATGCAGCAGGCCGCGCGCGTGTCGCAGCGCACCGCCTTCTTCCACCTGGGCAACCTGGTGGAGTGCAACGACACCGAGCAGATCTTCACCAACCCGGTCCACAAGCTGACCCAGGGATACATCACGGGCCGCTTCGGCTAAGCAGCGGCAGGACGGGAGACAGAATCGTGGCGGGGCAAGACAAAACCAATAGCGGGGGCCATACGGTCCGCTCCTTCGAGGGCGAACTGGCGGAACTCGACAACATCATCGTCCGCATGGGCGGCCTGGCCGAAGCCCAGCTTTCGTCGGCCATCCAGGCCGTGGTTCGCCGGGACTCGGACCTCGCCTCGCGTGTCGTCGCCGGGGATGCCAAGATCGACGAGCTGGAACAGGACGTCCATGCCCTGACCGTGCGCATGCTCGCCCTGCGCCAGCCGGTGGCCGACGACCTGCGCGCCATCGTCGGCGCCCTGAAGATCTCCGCCGACCTGGAGCGCATCGGCGACTATGCCGCCAACGTCGCCAAGCGGGCGCTGGTCCTCAACCAGTTGCCGCCGACCAAGCCCGCGGCCGCCGTGCCGCTGATGGGCCGCCTGGTGCAGGAAATCATCAACGACATGCTTGACGCCTATGTCGAGCGCGACGTCGACAAGGCCCTGACCGTCTGGCACCGCGACGAGGAGGTGGACGAACTGCACACCTCGCTGTTCCGGGAACTCGTCACCTACATGATGGAAGACCCGCGCAACATCACCGCCAGCACGCACCTGATGTTCATCGCCAAGAACATCGAGCGCATCGGCGACCACGCGACCAACGTCGCCGAGACCATCCATTTCCTCGTGACCGGCAAGCCGCTGACCGTGCAGCGCCCGAAGGGTGATCGACAGGCGGAATTCTCGGTGCCGGACCCGCAGTCCGACCCGTCCTGATGGAGTAGGGACCCATGAAGCCCCTGGTGATGATCGTCGAGGACGAAGCCGCCCTCGTGACGATGCTGCGATACAATCTGGAGAAAGAGGGATTTCGCGTCAGCGAGGCCGCCGACGGCGAGGAAGCCCTGACGGTGGTCGAAGAGACCAGCCCCGACCTCATCCTGCTCGACTGGATGCTGCCCATGATGTCGGGCATCGAGGTCTGTCGCCAGTTGCGCCGCAAGCCCAACACCAAGGACGTGCCGATCGTCATGATCACCGCGCGGGGCGAGGAGCAGGACAAGATCCGCGGCCTCAACACGGGCGCCGACGACTACATCACCAAGCCGTTCTCCATGCCCGAGCTGATGGCCCGCCTGCGCGCCCTGCTGCGCCGGACCCAGCCGACGCCGACCAAGGGCACCCTGAACTATCAGGACATCGTCATGGACCTGTCGGCCCACCGCGTGACGCGCGGCGGTCGTTATGTCCACCTCGGCCCGACCGAATTCCGCCTGCTCCAGTTCCTGATGGAGCATCCGGGGCAGGTGTTCTCGCGCGAGGAACTTCTCAACGCGGTCTGGGGGCCGGACATCTACGTCGAGCCGCGCACCGTCGACGTCCACATCCGCCGTCTGCGCAAGGCGCTGAACGGCGAGGCGGAAAGCGACGTCATCCGCACCGTCCGCGCGGCGGGCTACGCCCTGGACGCCGACGCCGCCTTGCAGCAGCAGGCCGCCAACGCCTGAGGCGTTGGGGGCGTCCTTGATCGTCCGTTGAAAAGCCCCCCGCGCTCCGCGCCGGGGGCTTTTTTCGCCTCCGTGCCGCCTTACCTTCGGCCCCGGAACGCGTTAGGCTGCGGCCATGTCCGATCTCTGGCTCATGGTCGTCAAGTTCTGCGTCCTCTTCGTTGTCGCCCATCTGGCGATCGAGGGGCTGTCGCGCCTGAAGGCGGGCGACCACTCGGAGCGCGCCAACCACCGGCGCGGCTGGATCCTGGTCGGTGTTCTGACCGTCGCGGCCCTGGCGCTGGCCATGGTCGGCCCCTGAGCCGCCGCAGGGAACGGCGGCGCGGCTCAAGGGACGGGCGCGGCTGGGGAGGCGGCGTGGCTCAGCAGTCGTACTGGACCAGGGCGTCGACGGGGACGTCCAGCTTGTCGCGGCCGTGCAGGAACGTCAGTTCGATGATGGCGGAGACGCCGACCACCTCGGCGCCGACCTTGCGGAACAGCTCGACGGCGGCGCTGGCCGTGCCGCCGGTCGCCAGCAGGTCGTCCAGGACCACGACGCGCTGTCCCGGCTGGACGGCGTCGGCCTGGATCTCGATGGTGTCGGAGCCGTATTCCAGGTCGTAGGTGTAGCTGATCGTCTCGCCGGGCAGCTTGTTCTTCTTGCGCACCATGACGAAGCCGCAGCCCAGCTTCAGGGCCAGCGGCGCTGCGGTCAGGAAGCCGCGCGACTCGATGCCCGCCAGGACGTCGGGACGCCATCCGCCGACCACCTTGGCCATTCGCCCCATCGTCACCTGCCACGCGTCCGGGTGCCGGAGCAGCGTCGAGATGTCGTAGAAATTGATCCCCGGCTTCGGAAAGTCGGGAATGCTGCGAATGTGGTCCTTGATGTCCATTGTGCCGGAGTCCCCTGGTGGCTGACTGACGTGTGCCGCCATGGTAGCGACTTCGCGCCTGGCGGCAAGCCCGGAACCCGGCTGCTCCGGGGCCGGAATGATACATCTGTTGCAAGGCGGCGCGCTCTGTTTCTACCATATGGTCCCCAGCCAGGAGGACGCCGGTGGACGTCGCGGCCATCACCCAGCTTCTGCAATCCAGCTACGACGACCTGTCGCCGCAATTGCGGCAGGCGGCGCGCTATATCCTGGCCCATCCCGAAGAGGTGGCCCTGACCTCCATGCGCCGCATGGCGACCCATGCCGGGGTCAAGCCCTCGACCATGGTCCGTCTGGCCCGGGCCGTCGGCTTCGACGGCTTCGAGGACCTGCGCGATCCGTATCGGCGCTGGCTTCGCGGCGGCGAGGGCGCCTTCGAGGCGCGGGCGCGATCCCTGCGTGAGCGGGGCGCCGGGGGGGCGGAGGAACTGCTTCAGGAAATCGCCGACGCCGACGCCGCCAATCTGGCGGGGACCGACGCGCCGGCGGTTCGGATGGCGGTTCTCGACGCCGCCGAGGCCCTGTTGGCGGCACGGCGGGTCTTCGTCCTGGGCCTGCGCAGTTGCTTCTCCCTGGCCCACTATTTCCACTACACCTGTTCCATGGTCGGCGTGGAAACGCGGCTGATCGACGGCCACGGCGGCACCTCGCTGGATGCCCTGCGCGGCATCGGCGATGGCGACGTGCTGTTGGCCTTCAGCTTCCGCCCCTATTCCCAGGACACCGTCCGGGCGGTGGAGGCCGCCGCCGAGGCCGGGGCGCGGGTGATCGCCGTCACCGACGCGGCCGTGTCGCCGGTCGCCCATCCGGCGCGGCATGTGGTGGTGGTGGAAACGGCCAGTCCCAACTTCTTCCAGTCGCTGGTCGGCCCCCTGGCCGTGACCGAACAGTTGTTGGGCGCCGTGGTCTGCCGCATCGGCGAGGACGGTCTGACGGCGCTCAAGGATCACGAACGCCACCTTACGCGGTTCGACGCCTATTGGCGGGAACCGAAACGCCGCCGCCGGACCTGAGACTGGGCCAGAGGGCGGGCGCCCGGTCCGCCGAACTCCTGTTTCCGACGTTAGAGGGACAGCGACAGATGAGCGACAGCAGCCACGTTTTCCACCGCAACGCCACCGCCGCCTACCCCGTCGCCGTGCGGGGCGAGGGGATCCACCTCATCGACGCCGACGGAAAACGCTATATCGACGCCTCCGGCGGCGCCGCCGTCTCCTGCCTGGGGCACAGCGACGCCGACGTGCGGGCCGCCTTGAAGGCGCAGATCGACGATCTCGCCTTCGCCCATACGGGGTTCTTCTCCAATCGCCCCATGGAACGGCTGGCCGGTCGCCTGTGCGATCTGGCGCCGGGCGGGCTGGACCGCGTCTATTTCGTCTCCGGCGGCTCCGAGGCGGTGGAAGCGGCCCTGAAGATGGCCCGCCAATATTTCCTGGAGAAGGGACAGCCCCAACGCTCCCGCCTGATCGCCCGGCGGCAGAGCTACCACGGCAACACCCTGGGCGCCCTGGCGACCGGCGGCAACGCCTGGCGCCGGGTTCAGTTCGAGCCGATGCTGATCGACACCCACCACGTCGCCCCGGTCTATCCCTATCGCGACCGCGCCGAGGGCGAGAGCCTGGAAGCCTACGGGCGCCGCGTCGCCGACGAACTGGAGGCCAAGATTCTCGACCTGGGGCCGGAAACGGTCTGCGCCTTCGTGGCCGAAACGGTGGTCGGGGCGACGGCGGGCGCCCTGGTGCCGGTGCCCGGCTATTTCGCCCGCATCCGGGAAATCTGTGACACCTATGGCGTGCTGCTGATCCTCGACGAGGTCATGTGCGGCATGGGGCGCACGGGAACGCTGTTCGCCTACGAGCAGGAGAACATCGTCCCCGACATGGTGACCATCGCCAAGGGGCTGGGCGCCGGATACCAGCCCATCGGGGCGCTGATGGTGGGGGCGCACATCTTCGACGCCTTCCGCGACGGCTCCGGGTTCTTCCAGCACGGCCACACCTACATGGGCCACGCCGCCGCCTGCGCCGCCGCCGACGCCGTTGTGTCGAAGATTTCCCATCCCGACCTGCTGGCGCGGGTGCGGTCCTTGGGCGAGACCCTGACGCGGCTTCTGCATGACCGCTTCGCCGATCATCCGCACGTCGGGGACATACGGGGGCGGGGCCTGTTCCTGGGGCTTGAGCTGGTCGCCGACCGGACCACCAAGGCACCCTTCGATCCAGCGCGGAAGGTGGCCGCCAAGGTCAAGGCGGCGGCCATGGCCGACGGCCTGATGTGCTACCCCATGAGCGGCACCATCGACGGCGTGCGCGGCGACCACGTGCTTCTCGCGCCGCCCTTCATCTGC